>DKBS01000036.1:0-11977 GCA_002451275.1 Planctomycetaceae bacterium UBA6894
GAGAACTTGAGGGCGGCGGGGAAGGGCCAGTCGCGGACCAGGCCCTGCAGCGCGAATACCGGCACCATGTGGATGAGGTAGCACCAGTAGGAGGAGTCGGACAGGTAGCGGACCACGGCGGATTCTGAGCCGAGGTATTGATGGAAAAGGCCCATGAGGCCGGCAATCATGAGCCAGCAGAAGGCGGTCTGCAACGGGACATCGATCCAGCGGTTGCCCATCGCCACCATTCCAACGGGCAGCAGGACGAGCAGGGCGATCCCCATCCAGAGGGGCCACCAGCGCCCTAGGCGATCGGCATGGGCGGCGTGCGAGTAATAGAAGGCGCCAAAGAAGAAGTACACCGCGTAATGGGCGAGCAGGTGGGGCGCGGGGATCCAGCCGGTGGTGGTATCGGGTCCGAACCCGGGGCCCCCGATGTGCATGGGGATGTTGCTGGCCAGACTGAGGAGCAGGGCGAGGAGCGTGCCCGCTCCCAGTCCGAGCCGGGCTCCGGTGGTGAGGCAGGGGAACATTCCGGTGCGGGCGGCCAGGGCGTAGAGAGCCAGCAGCCAGCACAGGTCCCACAGGAACCAGAGGTGGCCGAAGACGCCGGTGTAGATCAGGTGCACCTGACCGTCGGCCCATGGCACTTTCCAGAAGTCAGCGGCGAGGAATTCCTGGTAACGGTCGAGCCAAGTCGCGGCTTTGGGCGACTTGGAAGCTGGCGATTTGGCGGCTTCGGGATCGATGCCGGTGCGCTTGGCCAGCAGTTCCCGGACGCGGGCTCGGCCCTGCTCGACCTGGGGCCAAGGCCCGGCAGGGATGCCGATCGACCCGGTGAGGCCGCGGGTGAATTCCTCGTCGGCGTGGGTGAGCTCGAGCGGGGTGGCCCCCGAGCCGTTTTTGACGAGGGGATCTGCGCCGCGTTCGAGCAGCAGTTCCGCCACGATTGGCTTGCCGACCAGTGCCGCGGCATGCAGGGGCCGGCTGCCGGAGCGGTTGACCGAGTCGGGGTCGACGCCGCGGTCGAGCAGCAGCCGGATGATATCGGTGTGGCCGGCGTAGGCGGCGATGGTGATCAGCCGCATGCCGTGGTTCTCCTCGGCCTCGGAGGGATCGCCCCCCGCCTGCAGCAGGTTGGCGACCTCCTCGGTGTCCCCGGCGCGGACCGCCTGGACCAGGTCGCTGTCGGGTCGTGGACCTGCGGGGGGATTGACCTTGCCGATGACCCAGCCGGTGAGCGGCTGGATGGTGGCGATCCCGAGCAGGCAGGGGATGAGGATGCGCAGGGCGCGGTTCTTCAGCATGCCGGCCACGCCGCGACGCCGGCAGAGCATGGCGGTGAAGAAGCCGCTGACGAGGAAGAAGAGCTCCATGCGGAAGCCGTGGATGCCGGTGGTGAGCACGCCAAGCCAAGGGGCCGAGCGGCTGTCGCGGATGATCCACGGGTTGCCGGTGAAGGAGAGGGCCGCGTGCAGAAGCACGCCGAGGAACATGGCGAAGGCGCGCAGGGCGTCGAGGTCGTGGCGCCGGCCCGGGCTTTGCCGGATGAGTTCGCGGGTGGTGTCCATGCAAATCCCCTGAGTTTGGTCTGTTTTACGGCTTCTTGGGGGCCAGCACGGCAGCGCAGTTCACGCGCCCGGCCTGGACCTGTTCGATGTCGATCTCGACCCCGGCGGCCCGCATCACCTTTTGGCAGTTGACCTCGGCGTCGCGGGTCCACGGGGCGGCGGCGTGGTCGAGGGCGGTCTTCCCATCTGTGCCCCGGCGCGATGGATCGGCGCCGAGGCGCAGCAGCAGGCGAACCATGTCCACCCGGCCCAGGAATGCCGCTGCCATCAGCGGGGTGGAGCCGTCGGCGGCGGGCGCATCGGTCCGGGCGCCACGCGATGCCAGCAGCGAAGCGATCTCGCCCCGGCCATGCAGGGTAGCCAGGAGGAGTGGTGAGGCCCCGGAAACCGGCTCGGTTGCGTTGACATCGGCGCCGGTGTCGATGGCGGCGCGGGCCCCCGGCAGGTTGTCCTCCAGGATGGCCGTCCACAGGTCGGGATCGGCCCACGGGAGGTTTATGGACCTGGCGCAGCCGCGGGCCCCGGCCGCCTCGAGGGCCATGCGGGTTTGTTTGCCGCGGTCCCTGCCTCCCACGGAGGGGAGTCGGGTGAGGTCAAGTGGCAGCAAACCGTGGTTGTCGGGCAGATCGTGACGGGCACCGGCGGCCAGCAGCAGGTTGACCATGTCGGCGTGTCCGCGGCTAGCGGCCCAGTGCAGTGGCGTGGCCGCGTGGCGGTCGAGGGCGCGGGCATCGGGATCGGCGCCGCGGGACAGCAGGGCGGATGCCAGGTCGCGGTGGTCCTGTCGGGCCGCGTAGTGCAGGGCTGTGCCGCCGGTTTCCGGGTCGCCGGGGAGGACGAGGGCGGAGTTGACATCGCGTCCACGGTCGAGGGCGAGCAGCACCGCGGCCAGGTCGCCATCGCGGGCCGAGCGCCAAAAGGCGCCCGGGTCGTGGGTTGGCGGCCCGTGGGCGGCGCGGGTGCAACCGGAGGCCGGCAGCACGAGCAGGCAGACCCAGGCCAGCATCAGACCCTGCGGGGGAATCGTCATGGCGATTTTCCGGGTGTTGCCGGCGGTTCGGGCAACAGCTCGACCGCTTCGATCTCCACGGAGTTGGTGGGCACGCGGGAACCGGCCCACCAATCGACCATTTCCATCCCCTCGGGTGAGGATGGCAGGCCCTGCATCCTGGGCCGCAGGGCGGAGACCGGCACCTCGGCGGTGAAGAAGCCTGCCGGGCCGTTGACCGTAGGGATGAAGCGCGCGGAATAGGGCCCGGCCAGCCCACCCCCGGGGTGGCGGGCAGTGACGCCGACGAAGACCTCGCGGTTCGGTTCGCTGGAACCGCGCACCAGGAATCTGGCGCCGGGGGACAGCAGGACCGGCCCCGTCTTGTCGGTGGGGGGCTGGAGCGAGCAGACCTGCAGCAACACCGGTGCGGTCTCGCCGGGCACCTCGAACGGCACGGAGCCGAGCCGGGCGGGGCGCATGGAATTTCCGGGGTTCCAGATTCCCCGCGACACCTGGTCGCGCAGGCGTGGGCGCCAGGCCGTCACCGGGGCGGAGGTGGGCTGGCTGGTCAATAACTCCCGGCCGTCCTGGGAGGCGACGGCGCGGTGCCGGGCGGGCACCTCGGTGGCGCTGCCATCGGAAAGCCTTTCCATGCGGACGAGGCCCTCGGCGACCTCAAGGCGGGTGGACCGGGCCCGGGCTTCCAGCAGGAAACGGGTGCCCAGCACGGTCATGCGCGCCTCGGGGGTGCCGACCAGCATGGGGTGGCCGCGCGGCTGGGGGGTGACATCGGCTGAGAGGCCGCCGCGGGTCAGTTCCAGCACCAGGCCGCCCTCGAACCCCAGGCGCAGGAGGGCGGCACCGGACAGCGCGAGCTCAGTTCCGTCGGCGAAGCGGACGCGGGCGGAGGAATCGGTGGTGAGGGTTTCGAGAAAACCGTCGCGGAGTGTCTGCCCGGAGCGCGCAAGAACACCGACCGCGCCCTGCGAAGGTTTCCAGATGACCGCCCCCGAGGCGACGGTGAGGCGGGCCGGGGGTGTTTGTGACGGGACGAGCGCGACGAGGATGACCAGCATCAGGGCCACGGCGGCCAGCGAGCCGACCCAAACCCGGGAGGCGGTGGGGGGTCTGCGAATGATTCGGGTGGGTGGATGGTCGGGGGAGGCCGGCCCGGCGGCGATGCGGGCCATGGTTTGACGGACAAAGAAGTTGTCGGGTGAACCGGGTTTGGTCTGCCGCCTCCGGCCGGCCAGCGCCAGCAGTCCGGCGATCCGCCGCTGGCGGAAAGCCTCCTGCGCCCGCTGTTGGGCGGCGGTATCGGGTCCCTGTGGAGGGGTCAGATTGGGCACGGGGATGTCCGACCCGTCACCGGGCCCGGTGTTCGTGTCGCTCATGGTTGCCGACCGGGGTGAGGGCCCCGGTCCTCCTCAGCCATTTTCCGGTCGATGCAGAGGTGCAGGGCACGCCGGGCCTTCCACAGGTGTTTCTTGATGGCCCCGAGGGACCTGCCGGTTTGTTTGGCCATGGTAACAAGCGGCAGGCGGGCCTCGTACCGCCACCGCACCAGGTCCCTGGCTCGGGGGGCCAGGCCCCGCAGGCATTCGGCCAGCCAGCCCAGCCTGCGGACGGCCAGTTCGGGGGGTTCCTGGATCGCCCGTTCGGCCAGAAGCAGGAGCATTTCGTGCCCATCCGGGGCCAACCGTTGGCGCGAGCGGCGCCGGGTGGCCAGTTCGGTGCGGAGCTGGAACCGGGCGACAGCAAACAGCCAGGCTTTCAGATCGGTGCCCTCCTCATACCGGTGCAGATTGGTGAAGGCGGCAATGAATGCGCGCTGCGTCACCTCGTCCACATCAATGCCCGGGTACCCTGCCGAGGCCAGCCACGCCCGGATGGGGAGTTCGTAGCGGGCCACCACGATGCCGAAGGCCTCGGTGTCGCCGGCGCGGGTCCTGCGGATGGCCTCCTCAGCCTGTCGGTCGGTCGCACCGGGATCGCTGTCCATCATGCAATGATGGCAGAAGTGGGCGGGGGGTTACCCCCGGTGGGATTTTTTTTGGGTTGACTACCCGGTGGAAGGTTTTTCCGGTTGCCTACTATGCCTGCTTGGAACCGTCAGGCGGCAGGCCCGGGATTGGGAGAGGATGCCTTGCGGCGCTTCCGCCAGAAACCACAGCCGCCCAAGGTGGCGGCTAGGGAACCCAGCAGGAGGGTACCGGGTTCAGGGACGGCGGTGTGGGTGAAGGCGACAGCCTCGTTGGCGGTGGAGGCCATGGCCAGGCCGGCGAGTTTGATGGAACCTGTGCCATAAGTTCCTTCAATTTTTACCATCCCAACACTGATATCGCTGTGGGGTGATAATCCATCATTGTCAATTGATCCAACCAATGAAGTAACTTGGGTCTCCAATGCGCTTCCATTTATCAACAAATCTGTAGTTGCCCAGAGAGTCGCTTTGGCGTACCCGTTGTCGGAAGCGAAACGCTCAATCTTAAGCATCATTAAATAGTTTGCGTTATCCGATGGACTATATGAAGTTTCAGCAGCTCCATAACCTGTCCAATCAAAGCCAATTTTTCCGCTCCCGCCAGGCATACCCACGAGCAGGTTGGTGCCTGCTCCTGACAAGGTTACCCCAGCATTTCCACCAGACTGGAAGGGAGCAGCATTAAACAAAAAAGATAAATAATAAGAGTTGCCACCTGATGTAGAAACTGGACTGGTCAAGGTTCGTTGGGTGAGGCCGTTTGAACTAGATATTTGGACCGATTTACCAACGGTGCCCGTGAGAGGGTTTGTCACCAGATTCCCCGTGGCACCTGTGCCGCCCGACCAAGCGGAAGCCCAGCCGGTTCCACCATTATTTCCTGACAAATTACCGTTGGAGTAATTGAAATTATCGGAGAAATAGAGATCAGCCTTGGACGCCGTGACCCAAATCAGCGAAGTCAACGCGGCAAAAAATACAAGGAAAACGTGCCAAGCCATGGGCTATTGAATGGTCGCATGGATGTCCCTGAATTCACTACAAAGGTATGGCCCTTAACAGCATTTCCTCACCAAGTGGTAGCTGGAAGCTAACAAAATATGGAGGGCAAGCTAGTGGGGTTTGGATCATTTTTATCGGTTGATGGTCGTCACAATTGGCCCAAATTGACTGTCTATAAGCTCCCTTGAGACTCCAAGGGGGGCCTTTGGCTGTCAGGTGTCAATAAATTTTCTCTCGAGGTTGTTGAGGACCTTGGAGATGGGGAGGGGGTCGGCGCCGGGGATGGCTTTGGCTGCCTCGACGCAGCGGCGGAGGTCAGCGACTATTTCGCGGATGTCGGGGTCGCGGAAGAAGGACTGGACCCATAGGACAGCGACGCGACGCTCGCCGGATTCGACGGGTAGCACCTCGTGGACACAGTTGGTGGGGTAGGCAAAGGCGTGGCCGGCGGGCAGCTTGACGGTTTGCCTGCCGGACCCGGGGTGGTGCAGGCAGAGCTCGCCCCCGTGGTAGGTTTCGGGTGGCGCGAGGAAGACGGTCATCGAGATGTCCTGCCGGATGGGCGGGTTGCCACCCATCACCGCATCGACATGGGGTCCGTAGGCGTCGCCCGGGAAATACCTGGCGAACATGGCAGGCGTGTAAGCGCAGGGTGAAAGGACTTCGCGGAATGGGCGGCAACGCCGGAGGGCAGCCTCCAGGATCGCATCAAGCCGAGCCACTTGGGGCCAGCGACGCGAGACCTGGCGGTTCGACTTGGCGGCGACGGCAATACCCCGGGCGGTGGCGCGGCCGTCATCGAATTCGGCGGCATCCATGAGGGCGTTGATCTCGGCCAGTTCGGTTTGGAGTAACAGGTCGGGCAGTGTGAGCATGGTGGGATCCCGATCATTTAGCTCGACCGACTTGGAAAAGCGGGTCGGCGCACCAGTGCGCCGACCCGATGAGATTTTAAAAAGTTTAGCGTGCCGGGTGGAGTTTGGCGCCTCGGTATCAGGTGTAGACCACCGGGACGGTGACCGTTTTTTCGACGGATAAGCCACCGCCGTCCGTGGCCACGACGGTGAAGGTGTAGGACTGGCGGGGAAACTGGCTGGCAGCGTAGCGCAGCATCACCTGGCCGGTGGAGGGATTGATCCTGAGGAGCGTGGCATCGTCGCCCAGCCCGCGCTTAAGGTCGTAGGTGATCCGCTTGTTGGCAGCGAGCAGATCGTTGTCAGTGGCTAGGGCGGTATAGATGACGGTGCCTGCCAGGGCGGTCGGCGCGACAGTGCCGGCGGTGAGCAGGCCCGAGAATTTGGGCGCGGTGTTGGGCTCCTTCCAGCCGTTGGTCACCTGGCCATCGAGCCAGGAGAGCGGGAGGAAGGCGGAATCGTAGATGGAGAAGGTGACATCGCTGGCGGAGATGGGGTTGTAGAAGGTGAGAGCGGGAGTGCCGGTGACGGGGTTGCTGAGTGTCACAGAGAAGGAATTGCCCGTTGATACCGGGTTGGCTGTCACCACTGTTCCCGCCGGAACCCCGACCCCCTCGACGGTCATACCCTTGCGGATGTTCTGGAAATCGGCAACCGCCGAGGTGAGGGCGGAGCCGCTGACGGTGTAATCACCCGATTTGAGGTTGATGCCGCTGGCCTCCTGCGAACCCACGACAATATCCGCGGCAGTATTGAGGAAGGTGATGAAGTCGTTGTAGGAGAGCATCGACAGGCCGCCGAAGGTGCCGCCGAGGGCGTTGACCCCGATCAGTTCCGACGGGTCGTGGTACTTGGCATCGAGGCAGAGACCTTGGCTCACCAAGTTCACGACAGTATTGGATGAGTAATTAGTGCCGCCTGCGGTGACCGTGATTCCGCTGACGGACCCGTTGGTCAGCGTGGCGGTGGCAGTGGCCCCGGTTCCCTTCCCATTTGGATCTACGATTTGCACCAGTGGGGGGACCTGGTAGTTGGAACCCTTATTTGTCACCGCGATGGAGGTGATTGATCCCGCGTTGTTCGGTGTGGCCGTCGCGGTGGCCCCGCCCCCTGCGCCCATTTGGACGGCGGTGGTACCGGTGTTGGAGAGCAGCACCGATTCCAGCGAGAAGGTGGCAATGGCTCCCTGGCTAATGCCATTTCCTGGCAGGTTGGGGGTGATCTGTTTGAAGTCCTGGTTGAGATTAAGCTTCTGGTAACTCCTGTCCGAAAGTTTCTTCAGGCTCGATTCGGCCGTGTATTTGGGATCGTTGAACATCTGAGCCAGCGCTTCGGGAAAGCCAGCGTAGTGGGCGTAGACGGCGTCGATGCTGTTGGCGCTGAGGACTGAATTGACCAGGCTGGCTTGAAGTTGCGCATCGATGGTCTCCTGGCCTGGCTTGGACCTTGTGATCGTTACGGAGGGCGGCGTTGCGAATCCGCTGCCGCCGCTGGTGATGTCAAAAGCTGTCACCCCGCCGGCGCTGTTGACTGATTTGACGGTGGCGACAGGTGGCGTGATGGTCTTCCCAGGCAACGGAGTGCCCCCGGAAAAAACCAACATGTCGCCGGGGGAGTAGCCGGTGCCATTTTGCGGGGTCCCTCCGCCGACATGACTACTGTCCGTGCTGACAATGTTGATGGCGGTCACGGAATTGCCCGGAGTTCCGTCCCAGATTTCGTAGTTGTAGACGTTGCCACCCCCGCGGATCTTGGGAACGAGGGGGTTGACGGTCAGCAAAGCGCCAGTTCCGGTGTTGCTGGGGGAGGTAACTGTCGCGGTAGGTGGGGAGGCGTAACCCGAACCGGGGTTGGTGATGGCGATGCGGTTGACGGAGCCGTCCGAATTGAGAACCACGTGGCCGACGGCGGTCTCGCCTCCGGCCGCCGGGGCGGCGAATGTGACCTGGGCATCCCAGCCGTAGCCCGAGCCGGCGGAGTTGACCGTGACACTGCCGACGGACTCGAGGGTGGCCGAGGAGGCTGGGCCCACTTGGGAGGTGATGGAGCCGGTCCCATCCACCCAGAAAGCGTTCCACTTGTTCACGATGGCGAACTGGCCATCGACCAAGGCGGCCCGGCCGTCGGAAGGTGCCGAGACCGTCATGGTGGGGAGTGCTGCGATAAGTTCGGCTGTCAGAGTGGGAGCCTGGCCGGCTGTAGCACCCTGGGGAACATATCCGGAGCCGTAATTAGTGAAGGCGATGCCTTTCACCACGTAGCCCGCATTGGGGTCTGGATCTTTGTTGCCACCCGGGCCAACCAGGGCGTAGGCAGCCGCCTGGGAAGAGCCTTGTCGCCCCTGGCCGATGGTGACCACCGGATAATTCAGCACGTAGGCAGTCGCAGAGGCAGCGGTCACCTGGCTGCTGTCACCAGGATCTTTGGTGAAGGTGATGGTGGGCTCCGCCGTGTAACCCGACCCGGGATTGGTCACTTGCACTCCGGTGACCTCGCCCGTGCTTGAATCCCAAACCACATTCCCTGTGGCGGTGGTACCACCGCTGGGAGCTGGGGAGAAATTCACCGTTGGGGCGAGCCCGTAATTGCCGGGGTTATTCACGACAACCCCGGCGCTGTAGCCGCTGCCCCCGTCCAGAATGCCGACAAGGCTTTGTCCGTTGCCATTAAGGATGTAGCCGCCGCTGAGGTCGAAGATTGGTGCGTAGGCCTTGTTGTAGGTGGAGGTGTCAATCGGCGTGGTTGCGTCGGGCTGGAGCGGGGGAACAGGGATTGAGTTTGCGGAGTTGTTCAAAGTGTAGGTTGCGCTGTCCACTCCGGACAGCTTGTAGCCGCTTCCAGAACGGGTGACGACGATGTGGTCGATCGAATTTGCCGCCTTGGACACAATCAGGTAGTAGCCATTTCCCCCACCCTGGAGCGGGACCCCGGCGGCTTGCGGCGTATTGCCGGTGCCGGTGTATTGGGAAAGGATATCCTGTGGTGCCGGGGTTTGTGAGATAACCACCTTCACGCCGGAAATGGTGCCACCCTGCGGAGGCGAAACCAGGACAGTCAATGCCGAGATATACCCCAAACCACCGTCATTGACGGTCACGCTAGCCACCCCACCTTTGTCGTCCAGCACGGCGGTGGCGGAGGCCTGGGATGTCGGGTAATCGTGGTAACCAGGGACGAAGGTGATGGTGGGCGGCTCGGTGTAGCCGGCCCCTGGGTTCACCACGGTGATGGAAACCACCCTTCCTTCGGAGTCGAGGTTGGGAACCAATTGCGCGGTGCTTTTCCCATCGAGGGTGGTGTTAAGTGACTTCTCGTAACCCTCGCCGGGATCGGTGATGACGATCTGGTTGATCGTGCCGGGCTTGTTGTCCTGGGAAGTTACCACGGCGAAACCGGATGCAGCCCTGCCGCCGTTTGCGGGTGGAGCGAAGGTGAGTGTTGGATAGCCGTTGCTTTCCGTGAGAAGAGCGCGGAAGGTTGCCTTTTGTTGGCCGGTAGCCGCATCCTCCTTGCCGTTGATGAGATAGGTGTCCGGTTCCGTCGCCCAATTCACGCCCGGGTCGTTGATGCTGACGCCCAACAGTTTGCCATTGTTATCGACATCGAGTGTTCCCGTTGCGCCCCGGCCTCCAGGCGCTGGGTTTGCGAACGTGATAGTGTCACCTTTCCGGTACCCGTTCGGTTGATTGGGGAATGCCGAAATCCAGATTCCCGTGCTGTAGCCTCCGCCGATATTGGATGGATTGGTGATCAGGCCGGATGGGTCCAGGGGAGTGTAACCAATCGTCGTCGTTTTTGTGCTGTCTTCATACGCGGAGCCCAGATCTGCAGATCCTGTCGCGAGGACGGCGTAACCGGCGGCGGGAGTACCGCCGGTTGGCGTGTTGAAGGTGACCAAGGGCGGTGTTTGGTAGGTACCGGTATCCGTGGACTGGAACGTTGTCTGGCCGTTGGGGTTGCTCCACAGGGATGAGCTGTCCCCGGGCATATAGTTGTTCTCGCCCCACCAGTAGTTTTCTGAATACGACTGGACCGGGCCCGGGCTGCTGGGGAACCAGGCTGGCTGGGAGTAGGAAATGGAGCCAAACTGGTAGGGTTTGCCGCCATTTTCGGACCATGTTGCAGGGTCGACGGCCTCAGTGTCGGTGAAGACGACGTCAGGAAAAGTTTGACCAGTGCCACCGGACTGGCTGCCCGGCATTTTTCCACCCGGTGCCAGGTCCGATTCGGCGACTCCTGGCATGAGGTGATTCCACAGCCATTTGGTATAGCCTGGGCCGGTGGTGGGCCATCCTTGGTTTGTGCCGGGTTGGGGCACGCCCTCGGATGGAGGTGCAGGCTGGTAGCTCCAATCTCCAACGGGTGGTTGGACCACCTGATCCGTGGAAGTGTTGAACCCGTAGTAGGAGGGTGTGCCCTTGCCGGGGTCATCCTGTACAAAGGCGCCGCCGCCCTCCCCGTCGAACTCGAAGTGAGTGATGAATTTGGTCGTTGCGTAGGAGTTGATCTCGTTGACCAGTTGGAGTGCCTGATACATGTTGTTCTTGGGCGGGCTGTAAGCTTTATTGAGGCCTTCGGTTCGGGCGGGTCGGCCGTCGGAAATCAGCAGGTTTCCATCGTAGTTGGGGTTGCCGGATTCATCGTAGAGATGCCATGCGTCCTTCAGGTAGGCGATGGCACCGACCTCGACATCAGCGGGGGTACCATCAGGATTTTGCAGACTGGCTAGCTTATTGAGGAAATCTGTGACGATCCAGGGGATGCCATTGTTTGTCGGGTCTGGCTTTAGGTAGTTGTAAAGGCCCTTGGTGTCGGCCAGGTAATCACCGATGTTGATGAAACAGGTGCTGACGCCGGTGTTGGCGACGTAGGTGATATAGTCATTTGCCCAAGCCTGGAATTTGGAGCGGCTGGGGACCTCGACCATGCCTGCGGTAACCGTGCCCAGAATCGCGGAGTCCGCAGCAACAGGGGCCTGGCCGATGGTGACAGCCACAGTCTCGTTGGGGGCGTAGCCTTGTCCGGGCGAGGTGACGGTGATAGCTGTCACGACACCGTTGGAAATCCCGTTGAAATTGCCATTGCCGTTGAGACCGGTGGGGTTGCCGGTTTTCTGGATGGTGATGGTCGCATTTTTGGATTGGTCAACCGCACCGGTCACGGTAACCGTGGGCAAATTATCCGGATCATAGCCTTGGCCGCCTTTGACATTTTTCAGGCCGATGAAATTTCCATCAGCATCCAGGTCGGCGGTGAAGCTCGCGGTTGTGTTGTTGTGATTGCTAGGGTCTTCAATGGTGATTACGGGGTTAACCACTTTTCCGGAAGTCGTGTCATAGTACGGGCCTTTTTGCCCGGGCACGATGGAATTGTTTCCTATAGTCCAGCCAGTGATGACCCCATTCTGGATTGTTGCGGTCGCTGTTGCGGTCTTTGCCCCAACCCCCCCGGCAACAGGCGCGGCGATGGTCACGTCGGGCGGGGAGGTGTACCCCGAACCGCCGCTGGTGATGGGGATGCTGGCGATACCGAA
>DKBS01000036.1:12292-13553 GCA_002451275.1 Planctomycetaceae bacterium UBA6894
ACGCCATGGTTGCCCTGGGTGGCAAACGAGATATTTTTCTGCCAAAAAGTTGTACTCGGTTCGACCACGGTCATCAGCGGGTTATCGTTACCGGCGAGGCGTGTACGGGCCTCGGTGGAGCCCAGGAAGGCCGCGGCGACATCGGCATAGGTGACAAAGGGGTCTTGGAGGGCCTGGATCCATCCCTGTTTTTCGGCTGTGGAGGGCTGGCGGCCGAGGATGGAAACGTACATGCCGTCCACCGCATAGGTGGAAGCCTCGCGGCTTTCGAGGATGGCCTGGGCCACTGCCTGACGGCTGGTGCCGGATGATAGTTTGTTCAGCCAATTTTTCAGTCCTTGCGTATCCGGACTGCGACCGAGTACCGTGCGGTACACCATGTCGACATAGGCGGCGTTGTTGAGCGTGCCGGATTTTTCCGGGGAGGCCAGGAAAGAAGCGGCGAGAGATTCTTCCGAGGCCCGGGAGGAGTTACGCTCTGATCCCCAACTAATGGAAAGAATATCGATCCATTTTTTATGGTCATGTTGGGTAACCTGACCCAAGATCCCGTCGAAATTCACATAAATCCCATTGAGACTGTTCTGGTGGGAAGCCAAGCCCGCAGCATCCGGCTCACGGCCCAGGATTTCTGAGTAGTAACCCCTGATCACCTTTTCGTTGTGCTCAGGAGAGAACAGAATCTGGCGCGCCACATCAACGGGTGGCACCCCGTTTTCCAGTTGGGCGGAGTAGTAGGTAAGTCCCTGTGGATCGGGGTCCCGGTCCAGACCCACCCGGTACATCAGGGACACTTGGTCGAGCAGGGCGATGTTGGCGGGGTTGAGGCGAGCCTCGAGGACCTCGAGAACCGGCTGGGCGTTTTTACGGATATTCTGCATCGGAAATTTCCTGTGAAGTGAATTGGCCAGGATGGGCTTGGAGACTTGGGTTAAATGCGAAAAATAGGAATGTAAAGATCAATGCTTGCAACAGAAGGGATGATTGTAAGGCAATATTGATCGCGTGTGCAAACAAAAATATCTATTAAATTAAGGATTTATGCGGTGGCATCTACAGCGAGTCCATAGGTGTCTCTAGTCGAGATTCAGATGCTAATGGCGGCAGGAATCTTGCAGCTGATGAAATTGCAATCACCAGGGATAAGCTTGAGTTTTTAAGCAAAAGCCTTCAAGTGCCAGCAAGGAATTTATGAGAAGGCTTGAAAAGGGAGTTGACTTGGTTTCTATAGCGGCCATGTCGAAAAATGAAGTTTTGTTCA
>DKBS01000042.1:0-1201 GCA_002451275.1 Planctomycetaceae bacterium UBA6894
TGCTGCTGCGCCGGCTCGGGATGACGCTGCTGGACCCGGACCGGCACGGCCTGACCACCGGGCCCTTCCCCGGCAAGCCCGTCCTCCCACCGCCGGACCGGCCGGGCGAGGCCACCCGGCTGGTCTTCCAGGCGCACACCGACGCCACCTCGGAGGAGCTGGCCTGGGCCCTCGAGGAGGACGGGTTCCGGTTGCGCCCCCGGCGGCGCGACCTCACCGGGGGCCCGTTCATTCCAAAGATCATGCCCCACCCGTTCTACAGTTGCGGCCCCTACTATTGCCTTCCCGATAACGATGACTACCTGAACCTGGCACCCGCCCTGCCCGATAAACCCGACAAGGTGGAACGTCTGAACACCATGCTGCGGTTCGGAGTCATTCCCACCCCCGGCGAGGAGGCGGACCGCCTGTTCCCGGGCGCCTTCGTGGCGACAGTGCCGGGCACCGTCATGGGCCCGCACCTGCGGCTGAAGCTGCATGTGCTGGACGGGATGGACCGGTGGCTGGAAATCGGTGACGGGCGCGGGGCCATCGCCTCCCCGGCGGCCCTGGAGGTCCTGGCGGGGGACCTGGCGGCCGCGTCCTACCGGACCCGGTTCCCCAGGGTGTCCCGGGTTTTCCAGCGGCACGTGGACCGGGGCTGGGCCGGGCTCCCGGCCGACCTGCGTGAACGGGTCCTGCCCGGGTGCTGGCGACCCCTGTACCTGGAGGAGCTGATCGGCCTCCTTGGCGACTTCGGCGGCCTGCCCCCGGCGGAGGCCTGGGAGCAGCTCCGGCTGATCCGGAAAACCAGCCGCCACCAGCCCGCCAGGCAGGCGAGGCTGCTGAACACTAGGATCCGCTCGGGCTTCCTCGCCGCCTGCCGGGCGCGGGGACGCGGCATGGGCCGCGAGAAGGCCGTGCTCGAGCGTCTCCTCGAGATCTGCGTCCTCGTCCGTTTTTCCGCACCTCCCAAGCTGAAATACCTGCACCGGGCGTGGTCACTGATCTGCTGGGACCGCCGGGCACGGGTCTGTCACCCACGGACCGAGGGGCGCATGCTGACCCGGGCGGGCCTGCTCGACCAGCGGGAACGGAAAAAGGCCTGGTACTCAACCCCCGGCGGCGGCTGGTCCCATCCGCGCCACATCGGTCCGGGAATACCCGGAGGTTTCCGCGACGGACTGCCCGGCCCGGGCCTAGGGCCCTGACCGGGCACAGA
>DKBS01000042.1:1467-6515 GCA_002451275.1 Planctomycetaceae bacterium UBA6894
GCTGGACAAAAAACAGGTCACCAAGGCGGCAGGAGTTTGCCATGCGACAACGCAAGAAAAGGGGCAGTATCAAATGGGGCAAACCCGCCCCACCCAAGGGCCTTCACCCGAAGTCCGACCCGCTCCGGAGGTACCATCCCTACCGGCTGCCCGCCGGCATCACCCCCAGGCTCTGGAAGGTGGGCAGCCGGAACTGCGGGAGCCACGTGGGGCCGCACCCCGAGCTGCGCGTCGACCAGTCGCCGCTGCTCGCGGCGGCGGAACGGGCCGGGGCGGATGCCCTGATCGTTCCCTGCTCCCTGTTCTACGAGGAGCATCCGGCGGACGGGGAACACCTGGCTGACACGCTGGGCAGGCGGCTGGGGGTGGAACCGGACCTGCTTTGGAGCTCGGCTGACTTCGGTTATCATTTTCCCGACTTCGCCATCGGGGCGGTGCCGGTGGGCCAAAACAACGATGGCAGCGGCCTCCGGGGAGTGGTGATCGTGGGGGATGTCTGCTCCAACCAGTACGGCAGGTGGCGCGACGCCCGCGACAACACGATGAAAATGCCCAGGGACGAAAACTTAAGGAATCGTTGGTGGGCGTTATGCAGCGAGCCGTATTTGACCAGGGCCTACCGCGCCGCGATGCAGGTGACCCGCTTCGAATGGGGGGCGCGACGCATCGTGGCAGCCTACCCGGGGCAGCCCAGGGCCGTTCACCAACTGGTCACCACCATGATGGTCCAAGGCATCGCGCTGCACCTGCTGACCCGGGGCTGCCAGGGGCTCGAGTCGCTGACATTTTCAGGTTACGGCCTCGTCCCCTCGGATATCCGGGGCAACGCCCTGACCCGCGTCACACGGCTTTGCCGGGGGCACCGGGGATGCCGCTGCCGGACCGGCAAGATCGACCCGATGATCCACCAGCAGCACCTCTGGTGGTGGCATGACCACCCTGCGGATTTCACCAGCTTCGAGGAGAAGGCGGGACGGCTCCCCTTGGAGGAAGTGCAGGACCATGGCGGCCTTTTTCGCCTGCTGTCCAGCCCCGATGATTGACCCGGCTTATCCCGGGCCAATCGATGTTGGCAGGAGGTGAGGGTTTGCAAGGGGGTCAGGGGTTTGCGCCGGCCAGTTTCGGACAGGGGATTTCCGGCTGCAATAAAACCTGTCCGTATGTGTGACTGTAAAACCGGGACAAACCCGTGAATCGCCGGGGTTACGACACAAGGGCGCGCTCTTTCCAAATGGCGCTGCACGAGGCCGCCGAAGGTCTGGCCAACCGGTCCAAACTTACTGACACGGGCAATCCCCTGGCAAAAATAACGCCCCAAAGGGAATGCCTCATCAACCTGGTCACCTGTGCCGTAACCGTTGGCTATGGAAAGGCTTTGGAATCCTGGATTTACCAGAATGGTCGTCTTGCCATCTATTTTACCGGCATGCATGGATCCCAACAGGATCCGCGCCGCAAGGAGGGCACCCCACCAAGACCAGTTCACGCCACACCGCATCACATTTGACCGGGCTCACGGGCACAACCCAAAACAGGGCAATCCAAGAGCTTACAACCTTTTAGCCTCGGTCTGGAAAAATGGTATCGCACCCCTGACAGCATCGCTGTTCTTTATTCGACCATTAATTCAAGATTATTGTAAATATGTTGCAAAAGTGCATAATGAAAGATAATGACACGGAAAAGGACCATACCCGGCATGTTCTGGAATCCCTTCGGGGCCAGAAACTGTGAGAAAAATTATGGAAATCGACCAAATGACCCTGGCCTCCAGGCTCAAGAAGGCACGAATTGCAGCACGTTTCACCCAGGAACAAGCTGGCAAAGCATTGGAACTGCCTCGGACTGCCATTGTTCAAGCTGAATCAGGCAATCGCGCCGTGAGTACCCTGGAACTGGCGAAGCTCGCCCAACTCTACGGACAACCGATCGCCAGCTTTTTCGCGGAGACTTCTGGGCCAGAAGAAGACTTGCTGGTCGCCCTGTTTCGCGCCGCACAGGTGGAGGGGCAGGATTTGCCATGGCATTCGGAGGTGTCGCGATATCTCGGAATCTGCCGTGCCGGGGTCGAACTCGAGCATCTTCTCGATCGCCCACCCCACATCGGGCCCCCCTCGTACGACCTTACACAGCCTCGAAGCGTCATGGAGGCGGTTGAGCAAGGCAACACCGTCGCGGAGCATGAGCGCCGCCGTCTGTCGTTGGGGCCCAATCCGATTGCCGACATGTCGGACCTGATCACCAGCCAAAACATCTGGGCCTCGGGAGCGGACTTTCCAGACAATATCTCGGGGATGTTCCTCAATCACTCCTCGATCGGATTGTTCATCCTGGTCAACTTCGGTCATCCGCGAGCGCGTAAGCGATTCTCGTATGCCCACGAATACGCACACGCTTTGCTCGATCGACATGACTCCGCAATCGTTTCGCGGCACGACAACCGGCGCAATCTTCCTGAGATTCGGGCCAATGCCTTCGCGGCCGCATTTCTCCTCCCACACTCCGGCGTGTGGGCCTTTTTGAATGCGCGATCCAAGGCGGGACCAAGCCTGATCGAGCAGACGGTGTACGACCCTGCAGCGGAGCAAAACGCCGAAGAGGTTCGTGGCTCGCGACGGGCAGCCCCGCGCTCCCAGGTGCTGACTTATGAGGACATCGCGGCTCTCGCCCATCACTTTGGCGTCAGCTACCAGGCGGCACTTTTCCGCTTGAAGAGCTTGTCCATTGTCAACGATGGAGAATTCGCCGAACTAAGGGACAAGGAACATTTCGGCAAGCAGTTCCTCGACCTTCTCCAGGTGCTGGTCGATCTCGAGGGACACGACAATCGCAAACCTGACCGTGAGATCGTCAGTCAGGTCCTTCATTTGGCATTGGAAGCTTTCCGGCAGGAGGAGATCTCCAAGGGCAAATTGCGCGACCTCAGCAAGCTGCTGAATTTCCCAGCGGTTGATTTGGTCATGTTGGCGGAAGCCGCATAGGGTCCCCAGCCTCACGGATGAAAGCCGATGAGCGAAATTGTCGTCATCACTGACACGAGCGTCCTGGTCAATTTTCTTGTAATTGACCGGACAGATTTGCTGTCGCGCCTGCCGAACCATCGATTCGTCGTCACCGACCACGTTCGCGCCGAGGTCACGGAAATTTACCCGGATCAGTTGCGAAGACTCGAAGCAGCCTTTGACGCCGGAACCATGGAAGAGATTCGTGTCACTGATTTGCAGGAGGTGCAACTCTTCGCCCAGTTGACGGCGATTGGTCTGGGTACCGGAGAATGCTCCGCGATCGCGGTTGCCGCGCATCGCAGACTTGCTTTGGCCATTGGCGACAAGCGTGCATTGAAAAAAATCCGGAGCGCCGGCTTCGATCTGGCTATTCATTCCACCGAGTCGATTGTCGTGCTTCTCCTCCAACATTCAGTACTGACAGTCGCCGAAGCGGATGCACTGAAACAGGAATGGGAACAGAATCATCGTTTCCGATTAGGCTTTACCAGCTTCGCCCAGCGACTCGGAACAACTTAGAGCAAGCTTCATAATTATGTAACGGAATACCCGCAAGCGTTGAAGTAGTTTGTGGCCTCGTTTGCGGAGATTGATTGCAGAACGGAGCCCAACGCACGCCACAGGCCCGAGAAGGTCCTTTCAGCCAGTTGTCGCATCCGCCGCTTTATCTTGGAGAAGGCATTCTCTATCGGGCTGAAATCCGGGCTGTACGGTGGCAGGTAAAGGTATTTGATTCCGGACCGATTTAGCGCCTCCTGTACTGCCGCCGTCTTGTGTGCCGAAAGATTGTCCATGATCAGCAGGTCGCCGGGTCGGACTTCCTTGGCAAGCGTGTTGTTGATGTAACTTTCGAAGACCAGGGAGTTCATGGGGCCATCGATCACCAGAGGGGCAATCATGCCCTCCGGCGTCAACGCCCCCACAAAAGTGGTGGTGTTCCGATGACCGTGGGGTTCGTAAACGGTCAGGCGTTCGCCCTTGGGAGCATAACCACTGGCAGTGTGCATGTTGGTGGTGAAGGCGGTTTCATCCAGAACAATCAAACGGCCCGGTTTTGTGCGGGCAACGCGCCTGTGCCAGGTTCTGCGGGCCTCGACCACGTCAGGCCGCTTCTGCTCAGCGGGCATAACCGTTTTTTTTAACGGTGAAACCCAACCGCCGAAGGGCTCGCCACACGGTAAGAGTGGAGGCGTCGACACGCAGCTTATCCCTCAGTTGGCGGGCATTTATTCCGGGATTCTCGGAAACCAGTTTGCCCAGCTTCTCCTCCTGGCTCTTGGTGAAACGGAACTTGGGACCGCGCTTTTTCTTCTCAAGGACCACCAGGGAGCCTGTCTCTCGAAACAGCTTCATCAACTTGGAAACGAAACCAGGGCTTACCGAAAACCTCTGGGCGGCCTGGCTGTAGTTTTCCCCAGCCTGGCAAGCTTCCAAAATCCTGACCTTCAGATCCATCGAATACACAGCAGGGCCCCTCCTGGACCTTGATCACACTACAGCTGCTGCATATCCTAAACGTTATTCCGGAATTGTGAAACTGGCTCTAATCCAGCCCGAAACCTATTTCCCAGAACCAGGCAGACGGCCTGGGGTCAGGGGCACTATCTGTTAAACTACCCAATTAGGTCTAATTTATAGCAAACCTCTTTCTGGAGTTTGTCGTGTCGAACCTGAGCGAAGTGACCAAACGCATCCAACAGCTCAGCCAAGTGAAGCCGACCTCGTCTTCCCGGAAGGAAATGGAAGACTACCTATCCTCGAAATGGGAGGGCGTGCAAGCAGCCGCCGTCCAGGCGCTGGGGACTTGGGGTGACAGAGAGTCTATCGAAACGATCAAGGCGTTTCTGGTGCCCTTGTTTGAGCGGGAGCGCGCAGGGTCCCTTCGGGGGGTAGCGATCCATGCCCTATCTCCCCTCATTACCGCAGAAGATGCCGAGTGGGTTTTGGATCTGTATTTCAAGCTGCACTATTCCAGAGATTTTTTGCCAGTATTGGTTGGGCCCAAGAGCGAAATGATACTCTTGGTAATCAAACTACCCATGA
>DKBS01000203.1:0-3439 GCA_002451275.1 Planctomycetaceae bacterium UBA6894
AGCGCCACCGCGTGGTGGAACCGCGTGGGGGTCACCACCACCACCGCGTCCACCTGCTCCATCAGTTCGGTGGGTTGGTCGTACGCCTGGCAGTTGCACTTGGCGGCCACCGCCTCGGCCTGCGTCCGGTTGGGATCGGCCACACCCACCAGCTTCACCCCGGGAAGACCCGAGGCTATGCGGGCGTGTTCCTTGCCCAGATGTCCCACCCCCACAACACCCAGGCGAAGCGGTTCGCCCGGGCTTTTTGCTTGCGACTTCACGAGGTTGGGCTCCCGCGTTGTTCGATCGGCCTACAGAAGTTCGGGCTGAGACTCTATGCCGCCCGCCGGAAACGGTGCAACGGCAGAATGCAGGGTGGATCCAGCGACGATTCCAACTGTTGGCGCAAAATCTGCCGGGCCAGCTCCACATTCAGCGGGTGCCCGGACCGGCAGCCCACCAGATGACCCGCCAGGTCGAAGCCCAGCAGGTTCAGGTCGCCCACCAGGTCCAGCATCTTGTGCCGGGCCGGTTCGTTGCCGAAACGCAGCCTGTTCCCCTCCACGCCCGCGCGCGAGAAGACCAGCAGGTCATTCAAGGTGGTGCGTGAACCCAGACCCTGCTGCCGCAGAGCGTCGGCCTCTTCTCGCAACAGGAAGGTCCGGCACCAGGCCAGTTGGCTGCGGTAGGTTTCGGGCGACAGGTCCACCGTGTGCATCTGCCGCGGAATCGGCGACAGCGAGCCGTAATCCAGCAGGTAGCTCACCGTCAGCTTATTTTCATTGCCGGGGTGAAGTGTCAGGGTCGCGTTGCCGGCGCGCACGCAGGTCATCTTCTCCACGCCCAGCACGGGCCGGGTCGCGCTCTGCGACTCGATCCCCGCCTCCAGGATGGCTTCCACAAACGGGCCGGCCGAGCCGTCCACGCCGGGTGCCTCCGGGGCGTCCACTTCCACCACGCAGTTGTCCACTTTCATGCCGCCCAGCGCGCTGAGCACATGCTCCACCAGACCCACTTCCGCGGGCGGATGCCCCAGCGTGGTGCGTCGGGCGGTCCCTGTCACATGGCGTACGCCGGCGGGAATTTCAGGCAGGCCCGGCAGGTCCACGCGGCGGAAAACCACCCCGGAGTCCTCCCCGGCCGGAAGCAGCCGCAGGGTCACCAGGTCGCCCGTCAGGAAGCCGATGCCCGAAACCTCCACCGGTCGGCGGAGGGTCCTTTGCGGGCGGTGTCCGAGGATGCGCACGATGCTCTCCTGTGCGGAATCGCCAGCCGGGGCTGGCGTGGGCTGGAACATTGGAACATCAACCGCCCGCCCCAATCAATGCGGGCAGGCGGTTTCCGGTCGGTTGATTAGGGGCGGGATGCGCCGGCAGCCCCCGCGCCACCGGTCGTCGTGGCGGGAGCGCCACCCGGTGCCGCGACTCCGCCGGTCGCCGCGCCGGGGGCGCTGCGGCTGAAGGCGGTGTTCAGCGCGTTCACCACCTCGTTGGTGATTTCCACGCCGGGCCCGTAGTGCAAGGGCATGCAGGCGCCGGCCTGCAGCTTGCGGGCGATGTTCATCGCGCTCCAGTATTCCTGGCTGGTGGTCGCGTCGTTGTAGTGCAGCACCAGGTCATAACCCTGGGCCATCGCCACCCGCTGGCAGGCTTCCTGGATTTCCTTGAACAGCACGATCAGCATGTCGTCCTGCTTCTTGCTGATGCTCATCTGGGCCTCGTTGGCCCCGTCTTCCAGCTCGCGCTTGAGCTGGCGGATTTGCTTCTCGTAAACCTCGCGCTGGTCAGGCTTTGCCTGCGCTTCCTTCATCAGCGCCTCGTACTGGGAAGCCTTGCCCTTTTGCTTCTGGGTCAGGGGGCTGATCAGGTCCTTCATCTCGTTGTTGAAGGCAACGGCCTTCTGGTAGTTCTTCAGCACATGGCTCAGGTTGATCAGGGCCACACGGCTGCCGGTGCCCGCGGGACGCGCCGCGCCGGTCTGGGCGACAATGTCGCCGCCCAGCCAGCCCAAACCGCCCAAAATCATCGCCACCAGACTGAAGGCAATCCATCGCATCGGTCTATCCCCCTATCGTGCGGCCATCCCGCATCCTTGCGGGCCTGCCATCAGAAACCCCGGGTCAAACACACAAAACCCGCATGTGGCTCCAATCACCGGCTTGGGGCCGGCCCGGTCCACCCGTTTTTCCGGAACCTGTGTGATCAGGCCCGGGCGAACGGATTCGCCGGTAACGAGGGGGGCTGATACCCCCCCGTTTTCACCCGGTCAAGCTCAACCAATCCGCTGGATTTCCCGGTAATTGTGGGTTTTCTGGAGATTTTCAGGCAAATTTTTTTGGCCGTGTTTTCCCGCGCGCTTGGCCTGCAACCCTGCATTGCGGCCAAATTCCACCCTCGCATACACTTTTCACGGTCGTACCAACCCAGCACACCGGAGGCGGGCATGTCCCCCTTGGCGCCGCATTTGCAGAACGAGCCGCGCCAGTCCACCATCCCGTGGATCCCCGTCGGCGTGGGTACCGCAGTCGTCACCGCGGCGATCGCCCTGCTCGTCTGGCCTTCCGGAGAGCCGCCGAAGCCTGTTGCCGTGGCCGGTCGGGTCACCTGGCGGAGTAATCCGGTCAGCGGCGGCACCATTGTTTTCGCCCCCGATTACCGCAAGGGCCACACGGGCGAACTCGGCATGGCCGTGATCGATTACCAGGGACATTACGAGATCCAGACCGATGGCAAACCCGGCCTGCTGCCCGGTTGGTACGCCATCACGGTCGCGCCGCCGGGCCCCAGCCCATCGGGGTGGCCCTACAAGTACCACCATCCGGAAAGTTCAGGCCTTGTCTGCGAGGTCAAACAGGATGGAAACGCCGCCTTTGATTTCAATCTCGAGTAGGACGATTCTGCACAACTGATCCGACTGGCCACCCGGGAATCCGACACATGAATCGTTTGCTGCGCGGCGTCGTCGAGGCCACTCGCGAGGTCTTCCACCTGCCCGAACCCATCCTCGAGGTCGGCTCCCTGCAGGTCGATGGCGAGGACATGATCAACCTCCGCGACATCTTCAGGGGCAAAGATTTTCTGGGCGTTGATTTCCGTCCCGGCAAGGGCGTGGATCAGGTCGCCGATGTCGAGCGCCTGCCTTTCGCGGACAACACCTTCGGCACCGTGCTGGCGCTCAGCACCTTCGAGCATGTCAAACGCTTCTGGCTGGGCTTTTCCGAGGTGGCCCGCGTCCTCAAGCCGGGCGGCGCCTTCCTCGTCTCCTGCCCCTTCCACTTCCACATCCACGCCTACCCGTCCGACTACTGGCGCTTCACGCCCGAGGCCCTCGAGTCGCTGCTCGAGGAAAACTACGCCGAAGGCATCATTGGTTGGCACGGCGCCGATCGCCGCATGGCCAATGTCTGGGCCCTGGCCTACAAGAAGGGCGGCCCCACCCGTATCTGTCCCCGCACCGA
>DKBS01000203.1:3776-3982 GCA_002451275.1 Planctomycetaceae bacterium UBA6894
GTCCGCTACGGCCTGGCCGCCCTGGTCGCCGGCCGCCGCCCCTTCGCCCCCTGGTTCGACCGCGAAAAAATCGACATCCGCCGAGCCAACCTGGCCGCCTGAATTTCTTCACTCCTCCTCTCCGTTTGGGAGAGGGGGCAGGGGAGTGAGGTCAAACCCACGCCCCCACCGAGTGAGTTCACCAAAACTCAGCAGATATTCCACTC
>DKBS01000003.1:0-638 GCA_002451275.1 Planctomycetaceae bacterium UBA6894
CGCCAGGCCGCCGGCAGCCCCCAGGCCCTCGGCACCAACCTTTTCCAAACCTGCGGCTCCTCGTCCAGCCGCCCCAGCTTCGCGCCCAGCGGGTCCCGGGCCCAGGCCATCCACGCCAGCCGGAAGGCCCTCTGGTCCGTCGGCCAGGCCCACGCCGCCCTCCATCGGCCAGCGGCCCTCTATGCCCAACCAACGGCCCATGCCCTCGGGTCGGCCGACCACTCCCCGTCCAGCTACACCGGGCATGCGACCGTCCACACCGTCCATCGGTGGAAACCGGCCAAATAGCATGCCGGGAATGGGAGCAAATCGGCCCTCCGCCCGCCCCTCTACGCCTGGCATGCAAAATCGCCCCGGGATGAACCCTGGCACGCGACCGAGCATCAAGCCAGCTCCGGGCAGTCCCTCTCTTCGCCCTTCCAACCCTTCCAGGCCCGGTGTCAACCTTCCAGGGAACCTGAATCGCCCCACAGGCGGGGCAACATTCCCAGGCAACCGTCCAGGTGGAGCAGCCTCGCTTCCCGGAAATCGCCCCGGTGGCACCACGACCCTTCCCGGCAACCGCCCGGGTGGAGCCACCACCTTGCCCGGAAACGTTGGCAACAGGCCCGGCGGTGCTACCACTTTGCCCGGAACCA
>DKBS01000003.1:865-6419 GCA_002451275.1 Planctomycetaceae bacterium UBA6894
GGTGCTACCACTTTGCCCGGAACCATCGGTAACCGGCCCGGTGGTGCTACCACTTTGCCCGGAACCATTGGTAACCGGCCGGGAATCAGGCCGCCTGGCGGTGGTGTCGCAACCCTTCCCGGGAACATTGGCGGAGCCGGCAATCTGCCAGGGAATATCGGGGGCACACGCCCCGGAGGAAACATTAAACCGGGTACCATTGGCGGGGGAATCGCCGGTCCCGGTGGAGCCACAACACTTCCAGGCAATTTGGGTGGTTATGGAAACCGGCCCGGCATCAATTGGCCCAACCGCCCCGGTTCAGGCAACGGGTCTGGCATCAACATCGGGAACGGTAACCGGCCGAATTGGGGCGGATCCGGCAACGGATCAGGGATCAACATTGGCAATGGCAACCGGCCCAACGTGAATTGGAAGCCAGGCATCAATAACAACGGAAACATCAACACCGTTGTGAACAACCAGCACCAGAATAATTTCCTCCAGCAGAACAACACTATCAACAGCTTCAACGCTGGTGGTGGCAACTGGGGGTACGGAAACTGGGGCGGTGGCGGATACGGGCCGTACTACGGCCGCAACGGCTGGTTTGGGGCGGCTGTTGCCGACTACGGCACCGCATACTGCGGGAACTACGCCATGTGGAATCGCAGTTACCACCCCTGGTACAACGGGTGCTGGGGTGGTTACGGAGTGGCTGACGCCGTCGGTTGGGGCCTTGGTACGGCCGCGGTCCTCGGGGTTGGGGCGTGGGGGTTGAACTCCATGGCCTACAACTTCGGCTACAGCAACTACGTCAACCCGTTCTATACGGCACCCACCGTAGCCACCCAACCCTATGTCGATTACTCGCAGCCAGTGATCAACGTGGTGCAGGCCGCACCAGCCACCGCCGACGGGAGCGACCAGCCGGTGGCTCCCCCGCCCATTCCCGAATCGGCGGCACAAACCTTTGACAAGGCTGTGGAGGCCTTCCGCCAGGGTGACTATCAAGGAGCGCTGCAAACCACCGAGGCAGCCATGAAGGAGTTCCCCAAGGACCCCGTCATGCATGAGTTCCGGGCCCTTTGCCTGTTCGCCCTGAAGGATTACGCGCCGGCGGCTGCGGCTGTCCACGCGCTTTTGGCGAGTGGCCCCGGTTGGAACTGGAGCACGCTGAGTTCGCTTTATTCCGACATCAACGTGTACGGAAAGCAGCTCAACGCACTGGAAGACCGTTGCGCAGCCAACCCAAATGAAACCGCCTCCCTCTTCCTGCTGGCTTACCACGCGACCACCGCGGGTGACACCGAAACATCGCGCAAGGTGCTGGCCAAGCTCCGCAAGCTGCTGCCAGATGACGCCGTGGTGAACAACCTCTGGCAAACCTCGGGCGGTGACCAACCGGCCGCGGCAGCCAAGGAAGGGGAAGCCCCCAAGGAGCCGGAAAAGCCGGCTGAACAACCCAAAGAACCGGAACCCGCCAAGGACATCCAGCTCGACATCACCGGAGACTGGAAGGCGAACAAACCGGACGGTGGCTCCATCGGTCTGAAAATCAAAGCCGATGGTTCCTTTGTTTGGACCATTGAAGACAAGGCCGGGAAAAAGGATTCTTTCGACGGCAACTTCACCCTGGATGAGGACCTGATGGCCCTCAACCGCAAAAGTGGAGGAGCGCTGATGGGACGGGTCACCGCCCTTTCGGAAAAGTCATTCCTTTTCAAAATGGTTGGTGGCCCCCCCAATGACCCGGGTCTGACTTTCAACAAATAAGGCCCCGCAACCCACCCCCAAGCCGGCCCGGAACCAGAGAGGTCCGGGCCGGCTTCTTTTGTGCACATCCTCCCTGGTTCCAAAACGACTCAACCTCCCTGCCCGGGGAACGTTTTTTTTGCCATAATTGGCTTTTTGCCCCCCTTGGTTTCGGACAAGTTTCGTCATGCCGCCCCTGATCACCATCCGCAAGGCCTGCAAAAGTTACGGGGATCAGGTTCTCCTCGACAACGCCGATGTCACTATTTCCGATTCGGTGAAAGTGGGCTTCATGGGGCGCAATGGTGCCGGCAAAAGCACCCTGCTCCGCATTATTCTGGGCGAAGAAGAACTCGACAGCGGCGAGATCATCCTGCACCCTTCCCTACGCTTGGGGTACCTGCGGCAGCATGACCCCTTCCAGCCCGGTGAGACCGCCCTCGATTTTCTCATGCGAGACAGCGGCAAACCCGACTGGAAGTGCGGCGAAGTGGCGGGACGGTTCGAGTTGAAAGGTTCCTACCTGAACGGCCCCATCTCGGCCATGTCAGGCGGTTGGCAAACCCGCGTCAAGCTTGCTGCCCTGCTGCTGCACGAGCCCAACTTGCTGCTGCTGGACGAGCCGACCAACTTCCTGGACCTGCGCACCCAGATCCTGCTGGAGCACTTCCTGCGCGATTTCCGCGCTGGGGCGCTCATCGTTTCCCACGACCGCTCCTTCCTGATGGCCACCTGTGAGCAGACGCTGGACCTGTCACGGGGCAAGCTGACCTACTTTCCGGGCAAGGCTGACCTATTCCTTGAGCATCAGAAGGAAAAGCGACTCCACGAGGAGCGCACCAACCAGGCCATCCTTTCGAAGATGCGTCACCTGGAGGATTTCATTGCCCGCAACAAGGCGCGCGCGGCAACCGCCAAGCTGGCCCAATCCAAGAGCAAGCAACTGGAAAAGCTTGAATTGACAGAGATTGACGCCGACCTCCCCACAGCCAACATCCGCGCCCCCAAGGTGGAACCGCGCAAAGGGTGCGCCCTGCGCTGCAAGGAAATGTCGATCGGCTATCCCGAGCGAATTATTGCCAATGATGTGAACCTGGAAATCGACCACGGTTCCCGCGTCGCGATTGTTGGAGACAACGGACAAGGCAAAACCACTTTTCTGCGAACTGTTGTGGAATCACTCAAGCCCATCCAAGGTGAGGCCCGCTGGGGGCACGGCTGCAAGTTGGGTGTTTACGCCCAGCATGTTTACACCAGTCTGCCACCCAAGATGACGGTGCTTGACTACCTGCACCAGAAAGCCGCCCGGGGAAAAAAGGACCAGGAAATTCTGGATATCGCCGGAGCGTTTCTCTTCCGTGGTCCGGCTGCCCGCAAGGATATTTCAGTACTTTCCGGCGGTGAGCGGGCCCGTTTGTGCATGGCCAGCCTGCTGCTGAGCGAATGCAACGTTTTGATCCTGGATGAACCGGGCAACCACCTCGATGTGGACACCGTCGAGGCACTGGCCGAGGCACTCGTCGAATTCGAGGGGACAGTCATCTTCACCAGTCACGATCGCCATTTCATGGGGCGGGTCGCATCGTGCGTGGTGGAGGTCCGTGACGGGAAGGTCCTGCATTACAACGGCAGCTACGAGAATTACGTGACGCGGGTCAACGACGAGATTGAAGCCGGTGAGCGGGCAGCAGGAATCCGATTGGCCAAGGCTCCGACCGAGGTAAGCCAGGCAAGCAAAACCGCCACCGGGCGATCGGCCGACCCGGAAAAAGAAATCAAGCAGGTAGAGAAAAACATCGCCCGCCTGGACGGCCAGAAAAAGGCCCTTGCCGCCAAATCAAAAACTACCTCTGACACCGAGGAAGGATTGCGCATCCTGGCGGAAATCGAATCCGTCTCCGCCGAACTTTCCGCCAATGAGGACCGCTGGGCCCAACTGCACGCCCAGATCGAAGGCTACGATCTGGAATGATCTGCCTTTCGCCTGTTCCAAGGCTCTTCCCGGTTTTTTATTTCCCTGATACAGTCGGCAAATACTTTGGCGCACTTCTGGCTTTGGTTGCCTGCTCAAAGGCATAGGCAATTCTCAACAGAGTCGCCTCGGTCCAGGCTCTACCAGCGAACATGATGGCGACGGGCAAACCATTCACTATTCCCGCCGGGACGGAAATGCTGGGGTAGCCCGCCACGGCGGCCAAAGAGATCAGGTCATAGCCACCGGAGGAACTGTCTCCTGATATCAGATTGGTCAAGCCTGCTGGGCCGCTGCATGGGCCCACGATGGCATCCAGCCCAAGTTTGTCCATCACCCGGTCGATTCCCTTTTCACGGGTGACACTTCGGCAACGGGCCAGGGCTTTCTGGTATTCCTGACTATCCAGGCCACCCTTGGAAGCGACTTCTTCCAAAAATTCCTGTCCAAAGTAGCGCAATTCCCGATCGGCATTCTTCTTGTTGAATGCAATGACATCCTCAACGGTTTTCACCGGAGAAGCCGGGCCCAATCCGGCAAGGTAGGCGTTCAGCCCGGCCTTCATCTCGTATTGGAGCACGGTCACCTCGGCGCCGCCCCACCTCCCACCCTTGGGCAAATCCGTGGTTTCAACCAGAACGGCCCCGTGTTCCCGCAACAACTCGAAAGCCTTGGTCAAAATGGGATCGACTTTCTCGTGAAAATCCAGGTAGTTCTTTGCCACGCCCAGGCGGACTCCCCTCAAAGCGTCAGGCTTCAGTTCCCTCGTGTAATCGGTCGGCAAGGCAGCAGGGCGGCTGGCCAGTAAATCCGTCTTTTCCGCCGGGTCCATTCCCACCATGCCGCCCAGCAAGAGGGCGGCATCCCGAACCGTGCGAGCCATGGGCCCGGCGGTGTCCTGGGAATAGGCGATTGGAATGATGCCAGATCGGCTGACCAAGCCAACCGTTGGTTTGAATCCCACCACCCCATTGTGCGCGGCGGGGGACAAAATGCTGCCGTCCGTTTCCGTACCCACCGCTGCCGCACACAGGCTGGCAGCCACCGCGACGGCTGAACCGGAACTGGATCCAGAGGGATTCCGGTCCAGGGCGTGGGGATTTTTGGTCAAGCCACCTCGCCCGCTCCAGCCACTGGTGGACTTGGTACTGCGGGCATTTGCCCATTCGCTTAGGTTGGTTTTGCCTAAGATCACCGCCCCGGCTCGGCGCAAGCGCTGAACAATCCACGCGTCCTTGGTCGGCTTGGGCGAGCCCAACAAGGCCAGCGAGCCCGCGGTGCTGGACATTTTGTCGGCTGTGTCGATGTTGTCCTTGATCAGGATGGGGATCCCGTGCAGGGGTCCACGGGCCCCTTTTTCCTTGCGCTCCCGATCGAGTTGGTCCGCTATGGCTACCGCTTCGGGATTGACTTCGATCACACTATTCAGGGCCGGCCCCTTGCGATCGATCAGTTCGATGCGGTCCAAATACGCCTGAACCAATTGGCGCGAGGTGACCTTTCCCGACGCCAGTTCATCCACCAGCGTGGAAAGGTCCCTCTCTTCCACGGGCAGACCAGTTGGGCTTTGGCCCAGCAATGCCGACTTGCAAGGGTCCAGAATCGCAGCGGCTGCCCCGCCAACCAAAAACCCGCGCCTTGAGATTGGACTGGTTTTCATAGAGGTCAGGCCCGGAATAAAGGTTTCCAAAAAACAGATCGATCGTACCCCACTGAATATCCGTCAGGGGTCGGTCATGCACCAGACTTTGCTTTGCAGCTCTGCCAAAAAAACAGAAGCCGCAAGCCCTTGTTTTACAAGAACTTGCGGCTTTCATTTGAAAATTCGGGGCAACAGGATTCGAACCT
>DKBS01000054.1 GCA_002451275.1 Planctomycetaceae bacterium UBA6894
AAAGCGGGATACGGGAGTCGAACCCGTTTCACAGCCTTGGGAAGGCTGGGCACAGCCGGTATACCAATCCCGCGCGGATGGGCCGATAAGACAAATATTAGCAGGGCCTTGGCTGGCTTCAAGCACCAAATGCCGGGAGGGGGTGGGGGGCAGGCCATTCCTCTTTCCCCGCCCGCAAGGTTTCACAGGTTGGGCCCTGGAAACTTGAGGAAAAGCTGGAATTTTCGTCCAAAAATCGCCGTCTGGGGAAGGATTGTGCCGGTGGGGCTGATTCCGGCTCCCCGTCTGTGAGAGTGTCCCCATGCTGTTTGTCGCTCTGATTCTCGGACTGCCGGCCCAAACGGCACCCGCCACCCTGAAGGACCTTGCGCGGCTAAATGACTGCCAGTTGCAGGCGCTCTTTGCCCAGGGGTGGGTGCCCGAGGAACAGCACTGCGCCAAAACCCGCGGCCGTGTGTTCACCAAGCCCGGCAAAATGGGCAGCCGGCTGTTGGGCGCGAGCCTGTGGCCGCTGTGGCACGGCAAGCAGTTGAATTTCTGCGCCGATGGCACCGGTGTGATGCTGAATCGTCTGCCCGGTGGCCTGGAAGTGGTGCCTGCCGCCATCGAGACCCGGCCCAGTCTGGTCGATGGCAACCCGGCCCTGGTGTTTGATTACCAGGGCATGCAGAAGAAGGGGACCCAGTTCGCCGAGGTGGCCTTTGACGAGGTGCGCCAGGTCAACGAAGGCCTGTGGCTTGGGCGCATGTGGCTGCGCCAGAAAGATGGCACGGCCCAGCCGACGGTCTGGTTTGGATTGCAGGAGGTGCGCTGAGACACGACGCAAAACAACCTACGCGGTCCTTTCCGCGCGCGAGCCGGCCCTGGTGGCCGGCTCTTTTCATTCGGGGATTTGGTTGATTGCGGTCCTTGGCCGTTGCAATTAACTTGAGAGGATGACTGGATTTGTGAAACGGAATCGGGCTGGGCGGGCATCAACCCTGTGTCTGGGTTGGCTGGTAGTGTTTTTGGTTGGGCAACCCTCGGGCGCACGGGCCGAAGGCAAAACACGGTTCAGCACGGATATCCTCCCCATCCTCTCCGAGCATTGCTTCAGTTGCCACGGGCCTGACGAGAAACAGCGTAAGGGAGACCTGCGGCTGGATGACCGCGGGGCTGCCACGGCTTCGGGGGCGGTGGTTCCCGGCGACCCCGCCGGCAGCGAGTTGGTTCGCCGCATCCGCTCCATGGAAAATTCCAGCGTGATGCCGCCGCTTAGACACGGCAAACCGCTGGATGAAAGACAAAAGAAGTTGCTCGAGCAGTGGGTGGCCGAAGGGGCGCCCTGGGGGAAGCATTGGGCCTTTGAACCGCCGGTCAAGCTTCCATTACCCGGGGGTACGGGAGCACCCGGGGTCAACCCGATTGATCGATTTGTATCGGCCAAACTGAAGGCAAACGGGCTTGTCCTGTCGCCCCGGGCTCCGGACGCCACCCTGTTGGCCAGGGCCAGCCTTGACCTGACCGGTTTGCCCGCCACCCCGGGCGAGCGGGAGGCATTTCTGCGGGACACCAGCCCCAACCGCTGGGAAAAGCAGGTGAACCGGCTTCTGGCATCGCCCCACCACGGCGAGCGGATGGCCATGTGGTGGCTGGATGCGGCACGCTACGCGGACACCGACGGCTACCAGGCGGACGAAACGCGGTCCAACTGGCCTTGGCGGGATTGGGTGGTGCAGGCCTTCAACCGCAACATGCGCTTCGACCAATTCACCTTGGAGCAATTCGCGGGCGACCTGCTCCCCGCAGCCACCACCGAGCAAAAACTGGCGACCTGCTTCCATCGCAATCACATGACCAACGGCGAGGGCGGGCGCGATCCGGAGGAGTCCCGCATCGATTATGTGATCGACCGTACCAACACGGTGGGTACGGTCTGGTTGGGGCTGACGGTGGGCTGCTGCCAGTGCCATTCCCACAAATACGATCCGATCTCGCATGCGGAGTATTACTCCCTTTCGGCCTTCTTCAACAGCATCGATGAGGACGGCAAGGCGGGAAAGGGTGCCAAGCCTTTTTTGTCGTACGCGTCGCCGTTTTCCGGAAGGGCGGTGGAGGAGGCGGGCCTGGTGGTGGGGCAGCGTGAGGTGACCGAGCGGGCTGCCCGCGCCATCGCCGAAAAGGGATTCGACGGCTGGCTTGCCCAAAAGGGCCGCGAAGTGGCCGGCGGTTTCGAACCCTGGCGATTGTTGCGGGCCGACAGGTTGGAGGCGGTGGAGGGAAGCACCCTGAGCCAGGGCGCGGATGGCATCATTCGAAGCGTGGGGGCCAACCCCCGCCAGGATGACTACCGGGTGGCGGCAAAACCATCGGTCCAGCGGATCACGGGATTCCGGCTGGAGGTCCTGCCCGGCCCGCCTGGCAAGGAAAAGTCCTACTCGCGGGGTGCCAGCGGTGAATTCATCCTCACCGATTTCAAGGTGCAGGTGCGCGGGCGCGGCACCAGCCAGTCGCGGGATGTGGAAATATCAGCCGCCTTTGCCGACTTCAGCGCCGACCCGAAAGTTGCCGCGGGGTATGGCGACATCCAGGGCACCCTGGATGATGACCCGCGCAACGGTTGGACCACCAAAGGCGAGAAGGAGCGCGGCCCGCACCTGGCCGTCTTCGCGCTGGCTGAACCGTTCCTTTTGGCGGACGGGGAGGAGGTGGTGGTGGAGCTGCGCCAGCGTTCCACGCAGGGAGATGCGAACATTGCCATGTTCCGACTTTGGGTCACCGATCAGTCTGGGCCGGCTTTGCGAGGTGTGGACCCCATGCCTCTGGAGGCTTTGGCCAAGGCGGATGGTGACCCCCGCCGATTGGATGACAAATCCCGGCAGCGGTTGCTGGATCAGTACCTGTCCGACCACTTGGAATACCAGTCGGCCAAGGCCGGACTGGACCGTGCCAACCGTCAACTCGCCGAGGCGAAAAAGGCTGCGCAGAAGGTGGATGTGATGGTGCTGGCCGAACGCCGGGAACCCAGGGCCACCCATGTGCTCGAACGAGGCGTCTGGGACAAGAAGGGGCCACTCGTGGAGCCCGGGGTTCCCAATGCTTTGTCCGCCTGGCCGGACGGCGCGGCCAGGGACCGCCTCGGTTTGGCACGGTGGCTGACCTCCCGCGACAACCCGCTCACGGCCCGGGTGGTGGTGAACCATCTGTGGCAGTTGTGTTTTGGCGATGGGCTGGTGCGCACGCCCGAAGATTTCGGCCTTCAGGGTGAGCGGCCGACGCATCCCGAGCTGCTGGACTGGCTGGCAGTTGAATTCATGGAATCCGGCTGGGATATCCGGCACCTGTTGCGGCTGATGGTGACCAGCGAGACCTACGCCCAATCGTCGGCCGTGTCCGCTGACCAGCTTTCCAAGGATCCGACGAATCGGCTGCTGGGACGCATGACCCGTTACCGGCTGCCGAGCTGGATGCTGCGGGATGCCGCCTTGGCCAGAGCCGGCCTGCTGAACCGCGAACTGGGCGGCCCACCCGTGCGACCCCACCAGCCGGACGGGCTTTGGGAGGAGAACTTCATGGGCCGTTTCCATTACGAGCCCAGCGAGGGGCCGGCGCAGTACCGCCGCACCCTGTACGCCTTTTGGCGGCGCAGCATTGCGCCGGCCTTCCTGTTCGACACGGCGCAACGGCGGGTGTGCGAAGTACGGGTGGCCCGCACGAACACGCCGCTGCAGGCCCTGACGCTGCTGAACGACAAGACCATGCTGGAATGCGCCCAGGCCCTTGCCATCCGTACGGTGAAGGCGGGAATGGATGACCGGGCCACCCTGGATGAACTGGGTTCGCTGGTGCCGGGAAGGGAATGGGCTGCCGCCGAGAGGCGTTTGCTGGAAGACGAACTCCGCCGCTGCCTGGCCCATTACCGGGCCAGGCCCGCCGAAGCCAGAAAGCTGCTGGCTGGACGGCTGGAAGGACAGACAGCCTCCATCGGGGAAGCGCAATTGCCAACCCTGGCGGCGCGGCTGGTGGTCGCCAGTCTGGTGCTGAACCTGGACGAGGCCATCAGCCGTGAATGAGCCGCTGGATGTCACCCGGCGTTATTTCCTCGGCCGCGGCGCCTGTCTGCCGCTGGGTGCCATCGCGCTGGGCGGTATGACCGCAGGCGCATCGGAACCGGCCCCCTCCCGTCCCAAGGCGAAGCGTGTGATCTTCCTTACCCAATCGGGCGGTCCCTCGCAGATCGAGCTGTTCGACCATAAGCCGGGCCTGGCGAAATACGCCGGTACCGAATTACCCGATTCGGTCCGGATGGGTCAGCGGTTGACCACCATGACCTCGGGCCAGAAGCAACTGGTCATGCCGGCCCGCACGGGTTTCCATTTCGGGCGCAAATCGGGCGCCACGGTCGGCCACTGGTTGCCGCGCATCGCCGGGATCTCCGACGAGCTGTGCTTCATCAAGTCGATGACCACCGACCAGATCAACCACGCCCCGGCGATGACCCAGTTTCTCACCGGGAACCAGATCCCCGGCCGGCCGAGCATGGGGGCCTGGGTGAGCTACGGGCTGGGCAGCGACAACCGCAACCTGCCTGATTACCTGGTGATGATCTCGCGGATGCAGAGACCCAGCGACCAGCCGCTGTACGACCACTACTGGGGCAGCGGTTTTTTGCCCTCGCGCTTCCAGGGTGTGAAACTGAGGAATGCCCGGGATCCGGTGCTGTACCTGCGCGACCCCGAGGGCCTTCCGCGCGAGTTGAGGCGGGGCATGCTCGACACCCTGGGCGCCCTGAACCGGTCCAGGCTGGAGCAGACCAACGACCCGGAGATCGCGACCCGCATCCGCCAGTATGAGATGGCTTACCGCATGCAGTCGAGCATCCCCGAACTGACGGACCTCAGCGATGAGCCCGAGGAGGTGTTCGAGCTGTACGGGCCCGATTCGCGGCGGCCGGGAACCTATGCGGCCAATTGCATCATGGCCAGAAGGCTGGCCGAGCGGGGTGTCCGTTTCATTCAGTTGTTCCACCCCGATTGGGACCACCACAGCCGTTTGCCCTCGTGGTGCACGGCCCGTTGCCGCGACACCGATCAGGCCAGCGCGGCGCTGGTGGTGGACCTGAAGCGGCGTGGCCTGCTGGACGACACGCTGGTGATCTGGGGTGGTGAATTCGGCCGGGGTGTGGCGGGTCAGGGGCAATGGGACAGCCCCGAGGCCGGCCGCGACCACCATCCCCGGTGTTTCACGGTGTGGCTGGCTGGCGGCGGTGTGAAGGCCGGCCACACCCATGGCGCCACCGATGACTTCAGCTACAACGTGGCGGAAAACCCGGTGCTTGTGCGCGACCTGCATGCGACGGTGCTGCACTTGCTCGGGATCAACCATGAGTCCATGACCTATCGTTTCCAGGGACTGGATTTCCGTCTCACCGGGGTGGAACCCGCCCGCGTGGTGCGGGAGATTTTGGCCTGAAGAAATGTTTTCGATTAGGAGGATTCCGGCCATGCGCGCGCTGCTTTGGGGAATGCTGGTTTGTTGCCTGGGCCAGGCGCGGGCTGCAGATATTGTCCTATGGCCCGAGGGAGCGCCCGAGCCAAAGGTTCCTGGCGAACCGGCCGAGGTGGTCACCAAAGGCAAGGATGGCATTTCCAGGAGGACCAATGTTTCCAGCCCGAGGTTGGTGCCTTACCTGCCTGGGGAGGGAGTGAAAAGGACCGGCGCTGCGGTGGTGGTGGTGCCCGGGGGCGGTTTCGGCCTGCTGGCCGACGAGCACGAGGGATCGGACGCCTGCAAGTGGCTGGCCGCTCAGGGAATACAGGCGTACCTGCTGGTACACCGCACCCCCACCAGCAAGCACGCCGAGCCCAACCTGGGGCCAGCGCAGGATTGCCAGCGCGCCGTGCAGGTGCTGCGGGCCCGATCGAATGAGTTCGGCATCGATTCCAAAAAGATCGGGGTACTGGGTTTCAGCGCGGGCGGCCAAGTGGCGGCAGTCGCCTGCGCCAACGAGTCACTGGCACCTGTTGGGGGCGACAAGGAATCGGTGTCCCACCGGCCGGATTTCCTGCTCGCGATCTACGCCTGGAAGATTTACGATCCCGCCAAAAAGGCGCTGCGAGCCGATCTGGCCGTTTCGGGAAAGTTCCCTCCCACCTTCATCGCCCAGATGGGAGATGACCCAGGTTCGCTAGCCCAGGGCAGTGCGCTGCTCTATCTGGCTTTGCTTGAGAACAAGGTGCCAGCCGAGTTGCACATCTACGAGAAGGGCGGCCACGGCTTCGGCATGAATGCCCGTGCTGGGGCACCCGGAACCAAGGATTGGTCTGCCCGGGCAATGGAGTGGCTGCGGGGCAGGGGGCTGGCCAACTGAGCCGCCGAGAAAAGCATGATCGAAAGGGATGAAAACATGGTCACCAGGCGTCTCCCCCTCCGTCACATGGCCGCCATGGCTGGAATGCTTTTCACGGCGGTGGCGCTCTGCCAAACGAAATCCGTCCCCGTGGGGCAGGAGAGCCCCGAGAGACAGAAGAATTCCGTGGGGATGGAATTTGCCAAGTTATCTCAGGGAGTCTTTCAGATGGGGTCTCCCCAGGGGGAAAAAGATCGTCTGGAAACAGAGACACTCCACCGTGTCGGCATCAGCAAGAAAACCTGGATGGGAGTGCATGAGGTGACCCAGGCGCAATATGCCCGGGTTACCGGAGAAAGCCCGTCGCATTTCAAAGGGGACAACTTGCCCGTGGAGAAGGTGAGCTATGACGATGCGGTTGATTTTTGCCGCAAGTTGTCGGCCCTGCCCCAGGAGCTGGCCGCTGGCCGCTCTTACCGCTTGCCCACGGAGGCGGAGTGGGAGTACGCCTGCCGCGCCGGGACCACGACGCCTTTCCATTTTGGGGATGCCACGAATGGTACTCAGGCGAACCACGACGGCACCAAAACCTACGGAAACATCCCAAGCGGACCGAACCTGGGGAAAACCGCGCCGGTGGGAAGCTACCCGGCTAACGCCTGGGGGCTATACGACATGCACGGCAATGTCTGGGAATGGTGTGCTGATTGGTATGGCCCGCTGGCGGTTGACGAAACTATCGACCCGCAGGGCGCCGCACAAGGTACGGGACGAGTGCTCCGGGGCGGAAGCTGGGCCAACCATGGCAAGAACTGCCGGGCGGCGGATCGCTACGGTTACGACCCGGCATCCCGCAAGAACTATCTCGGTTTCCGGGTGGTCTTGGAGCAGAAAAAGGACCAACCCCTGAAGTGAACTAGATGAACGCGTAGCTGGTGGGTGTGATGACCAGTTCGGGCACGCTGGCGCGGGGCGGCAGGTTGGCGACAAACAGCACCGCCTGGGCCACATCTTCCGGCTGCAGGATGCCCAGCTTGTGCTGCTCGGTAACCGGGTTGGGCCGGGCTTCCAGGATGGGAGTGTTCACCTCACCGGGGTAGATGGAACAGAATCGGATTCCGTTGGGTTTTTCCTCCACCGCGGCGGCGGTGATGAGGCCGTGCAGCGCGAACTTGGCGGCGACATAGGCCGGGCCGCCCAGCGGATTGCCACGCTTGCCGGCGATGGAGTTGATCACCACCACCAGGCCGTTTTTGCGCTGCCGCATGCCGGGCAGCACCGTTTGCAGCATGTGGAAGGCGGCATTCAGGTTGCTGTCGAGCATGGTCTTCCAGCGCTCGGGGGACAGATCCTTGAGGGTGCGGTCCTTGATGTTGGCGCCTGCATTGGCCACCAGCAGGTCGATATGACCCAGGTGCTTGGTGGCGGTGGACTCGATGCGGGCGGCGTCTTCCGGATTGGACGCATCGCCGGCCACCGCGAAGGCCCGGCCACCATGCCCGAGGGAGGCGAGTGCCGACCATAGCTTCTCCTGGTCCCGGCCCGAGATGACCACGCGCGCCCCCTGCGCCAAAAGGAGCCGTGCGGTGGCCAGGCCGATGCCGCTGCCGCCACCGGTGATGAGGACCCCCTGGTCTTTCAACGATTGGGCGGTCATGGCATGGACTCCTTGGAAGGCTGGGTGGGCTGGGCGGACCGGTTGTTTTGGCGGTGTAACCGGGACCGTGAACTGGTAGATTAGCGAATGAGGCGGGCCATGCAAAACGGGCCGCGGGCCGAAGCCCGGGGCCCTTCAGTTTTTTGGCGTCGCATGGGGTGATCCTGCTTCGTTTTTTGTTTGGGGATGCGTGACGATGAATGCCGAAACCCGGCGCCGTGTCGATGACCTGATCAGCCGCCTGCGCTTCCTGCGGGACTCTCTTTGACATCGCGGGCAAACGCGTCGAACGCGAAAAACTGAACGAGGAACAGGCCGCCCCGAACTTCTGGGACAATCCCGAGAAGGCGCAGAAGCGCATCGCTTCCTTCAAGTCGTCCGCCGGCACGCTGAAGATCTACGAGGACCTGGAAAAGGGCCTGGGCGATCTGGAAGTGCTGAACGAGATGGCTGGCGAAGACGCCTCGATGGCCGGCGAGCTCGAGGCCGAACTGACCGCCAAGGAGCGGGAACTCGACGCCTTTGAACTGCGCAGCATGCTGAGCGGCCAGGCCGACGGCTACAACGCGTTTTTGCGCGTGCAGGCCGGAGCGGGCGGTGCCGAGGCGTGCGACTGGGCGCAGATGCTGCTGCGCATGTACACCCGCTGGGCCGAGCGCAACCGTTACAAGGTGGAGTTGCTCGACGAGGTGCGCAGCGAGGAAGCGGGCCTGCGCAGCGCCACCATCAAGATCGAGGGCGACAACGCCTACGGGTACCTGCAGTCGGAAACCGGCGTGCACCGGCTGGTGCGGATCAGCCCGTTCGACAGCAACGCCCGGCGGCAGACCAGCTTCGCCGCGGTGGATGTCACCCCCGAGATCGATGACACCATTTCCATCGAGATCAAACCCGATGACCTGGTCCGCCAGACTTTCCGTTCGGGCGGTCCGGGCGGGCAGCACCAGAACAAGACCGAGTCGGGCGTGCGGTACATCCACGTGCCCACCGGCGTGGCGGCGGAAAGCCGGACGGAGCGCAGCCAGCACAAGAATGACGACAACGCCATGAAGATGCTGAAGGCGCGCCTGTACAAGATCGAGGAGATGAAGCGCCGGGCCGAGGTGGAAAAGGCGTACGACGACAAGGGCGAAGTGTCCTGGGGCAACCAGATTCGCAACTACGTCATGCAGCCTTACACCATGGTGAAGGACAACCGGACCGACGAGCAGACTCCCCAGGTCAACGAGGTGCTGGATGGGGACATAGATGCCTTTATCCAGGCATATCTGCGACAGAAGGCAGCTGGCAAGGCGATGACCGCCAAGGCTGCCAGCGACGATTGATTGGCCGTGACAGCGCCCCTCTAACCGCCCCAAGCCGCCAACTGGCGCCTTGGGGCGGTGCTTTTTGTGAAAAATGTCTCATTTTGGGACGGTGGCGAAACATTTAGCCCGATTTCTTCTCTGAATCTTCAGGCAAACCGGTTCTAATAGATGACAGAATAGAAATCTTCCACAGTAGGTAGCCGGGCGACCACGCCGGAGGCAGTTCCATGGCGCACGCACGATTCTGGAGCTGGGCAGTTCTGTTGGCCTGGCCCCTTGCGGGGTGGGCGGCCGAACCTGTCGCCAACCGGGCCAAAGCCCTGTCGGGTAGCGAGGTCTCCGCCCGGATCGACAAGCTGATCCTGGACAAGCTGGCGGAATCGAAAATTCCGGCTTCCTCCCGCGCCACCGACGCCGAATACCTGCGCCGCGTCTACCTCGATCTGGCGGGCCGTATCCCCACCGCCGAGGAAGCCAAGGCCTTCCTCGATTCCAACGAATCGGACAAACGCGCCAAATTGGTGGACAGCCTGCTGGCGGGCAAAGACCACGCCCGTCATCTGGCTGACATCTGGCAGGGTTTGCTCCTTTCCCGGAATTCCGATTCCCGACGGGTGCAGCGCCAACCGTTCACCGACTGGATCACCGAACAGTTCGAGAAGAACCGGCCCTACAACGAGATTGTGCGCGCCATCGTCACAGCCGACGGGCCGCAGGACAAAAACCCCGCCACCACCTTCTGGCTGACCCAGGTGACGGTGGACCGGATGACGGACACCATCGGCAAAGTGTTCATGGGCTCCCAAATCCAATGCGCCCAGTGCCACAACCACCCGTTCACCGGCTGGAAGCAGGAAGAATACTGGGGCATGGCGGCTTTCGTGATGAAAGTGGCTGCGCGCCCTCCGGGCAACAAACAGACCGAATCACCCGTGGTGAAGGAAACACCCAAAGTGGTGAAGGGCCGGAAGAACCTGCCCGAAAGCGTGAAATTCGTGGATGCGAAGTTCTTCGGGGGTGACAAGCCGAAGGTGAAGGAGGCCCAGCCCCTGCGGCCCGTGCTGGCCGACTGGTTGTGCGCCACCGACAACCCCTACCTGGCCAAGGCGACGGTGAACCGCCTGTGGGCACAGATGTTCGGCCGCGGGCTGGTGCACCCGGTGGACAACATCAACGACACCAACCCCGCTAGCCATCCGGAACTGCTGGACGAGCTGACCGTCCAGTTCCAGGCCGGCGGTTTCGACCTGCGGGCCATGTTGCGCTCGATGGCGCTGAGCGAGACCTACCAGCGTTCCAGCAAGCCGGTTCCCGGCAACGAGGACGCGCTGGCCGAGTCCTACGCCCGCATGCCGATCAAGGTGCTGACCGCCGAACAACTGTTTGACTCGATCGTGACCGTGCTGGGGGCTCCCGAGGTTCCGGCGGCAGCGCGACGGCGGGCCCAGATGAACAACCAAAATCCCAACCCGAACGGTCCCCGCCAGCAGTTTCTGGCGCTGTTCGAGGGCGACCCGGACGCTGACGCCACCGAATACCTGGCTGGCATCCCCCAGGTGCTGAGCCTGATGAATTCGCCGCGGATGAACACGCCCGGCGCGGCGGTGCGGCTGACCCAGGGGCTGGGTAATTCCGAGGCGATCGACAAGCTGTACCTGGCCACGCTGTCGCGGCCGGCCAATGCCGAGGAAAAGGAGCGGGCGCTGAAGGTGGTGCGCGCCAGTGACAAACCCCGGCTGGCCCTGGGCGATGTGCTGTGGGCGCTGATGAACTCCACAGCCTTCGCATCGAACTATTGAGACCGGCAGACCGTTCGCCCGGAGGTTCACCATGAATCCATTGCTGCGCATCGCCGAGGGGGCGGGCCTTTCCCGCCGGGACGCGTTCCGCCTGGCTGCCTCGGGTGTGGGAGCCGGCAGTATGAGCGGTTGGTTGCCCGTGCTGGCACGGGCTGAGGCGGACGCCGGGAAGAAGCCCGCCGCCACCGCCTCCACCTTGTCCAAGAAGGCCTGCATCGTGCTGTGGATGGATGGTGGCCCCAGCCACATGGACACCTTTGACCTGAAGCCAGAGGCGAAGGGCAAGGGGGAGTTTCAGGCCATCTGCACCAGCGCGCCTGGCATCCAGATCAGCGAGCACTTGCCCCACCTGGCCAAACAGATGCATCGTGTCACCCTGTTGCGCGGCATGAGCACGCAGGAGGGGGCGCATCCGCGGGCCAAGTATCTGCTGCACACCGGTTATCGCGAGGGGCAGGGGGGCATCGCCTACCCGGCGCTGGGTTCGATCGTCAGCAGCGAGCTGGGGCGCGAGGAATTCCCGCTGCCCAGTTATGTGAGCGTGGGTGGCCGCAGCTACGGGGCCGCCTACCTGGGTGCCCGCCACCAGCCGCTGGTGGTGGGGGATCCGTCCCGCGGCGTGGATAACCTGAAGACCTTGGTAGGGGCGGGTGTGTTCGACCGCCGCTCCGGCCTGCTGGAGGACATGGAATCGGCCTTCCGTCGGGAATACCCGGTGGGCCCGGGCAAGGACCATCAGGTCACCTACGAGCGCGCCATCACCATGATGAAGTGCAAGGAGGCGAAAGCCTTCGACCTGACCCAGGAGAACGAGGCTACCCGCAAGAAATACGGCGACAGCCGTTTTGCGCAGGGCTGCCTGCTGGCCCGCCGGTTGGTGGAGACCGGCGTGCGCTTCGTGGAGGTGGGTCTGGGTGGCTGGGACACCCACGACAACAACTTCGCCCGCGTGAAGACGCTTTCGGGCACCATCGACCAGCCTGTGGCCGCGCTGCTGGAGGACCTGGCAGAGCGGGGCATGTTGAATGACACCTTGGTGGTGTGGATGGGTGATTTCGGTCGCACACCCAAGATCAACGCCCGCAGCGACAAACCCGGCCGCGACCACTTCCCCCGGGCCTGGACCTCGTGGATGGCCGGCGGTGGCGTGCCCGGTGGGCGCGTGGTGGGCCGCACCGACAAGGAGGGGGGCACCGTGGAGGAGCGGCCGATCGGCGTGCTCGATTTCATGGCCACCGTCTGCAAGATCATGGGCATCAACCCCGACAAGCAGAACCAGTCGGGCAACGGCCGGCCGATCCGGCTGGTGGACAAGGGCTACAAACTGGTCACCGAGGTGCTGGGATAGGCGCTGATTTCATCCCCCCGATACTGCTAGACTCCAGGCGGATCAAACCCCTGGAGTTTTTTCATGCTGAACCGTCGTTCCTTTCTGGCTGCTTCCACAAGCGCTGTGGCCGCCGCGCCGCTGGTGTACGCGCAGGCCAAACCGCTGGTGCGCCTGGGGCTGGTGGCTGACGCGCAATATGCCGACATCGACCCGCTGGGAACCCGCTACTATCGCCAATCGATCGGCAAGCTGGAAAGCGCTGTGGAGGATTTCAACCAGCGGGAGCTCGACCTGTGCGTACATCTGGGCGACCTGATCGACCGGAAGTGGGAGAGCTTTGACGGGATCAAGAAACCACTCGCTGATCTGCGGCACCCCATCCGGCACCTGTTCGGCAACCATGACTTTGATGTGCTGGACGAACAGAAAGAAAAAGTGCCGGGGCAGATGGGGCTGGAGAAGCGGTATTCCTTCCGAGACACCGGAGGCTTTCGTCTGGTGTTTCTCGATACCACCGATGTGAGCACCTACGCGCACGGCTTGCGCGATGACCGCACCTTCCAGGCGGTACGGCAGATGACCGCGCTGGAGGAGCAGGGGCGGCCGCATGCCCAACCGTGGAACAGCGCCATCGGTCCCGAGCAGATGGCCTGGCTGAAGTCAGCCTGCGCCGAGGCGGCCGGCAAGGGCATGAAGGTGGTGCTGTTCGCGCACCACCCGGTGTACCCGGCCAACACGCACAATCTGTGGAACGACACGGAAATGATGGCCTTCGCCGAGGCCAACCCGAATGTGGTGGCATGGGTCAACGGCCACAACCACCAGGGCAACTTCGGGGTGAAGGCGGGGGTGCCCTATGTGACCCTGCAAGGGATGGTGGAGACGGAAAAAACCACCGCATACGCCTTCGCCGACCTGCATGCCGACCGCATTGTCCTGAGGGGGGTGGGCCGGGTTCCGTCGCGGGAGTTGGTTTTTCGCGCCTGATTGCTGAAAATAAAACCAGTCATCCGCACCAATCGTCTGGATAGTGCGTAGCATGCAAGGCGGCCGGACCGGTCTCTCGGTCCGGCCGCCTTGGCTGTGTTGGAACCGCCGGCAGGGATTGCCGGGGTGGATGCCGGAGAGTCGCCTTGGTCATACCCAGTCTGCAGTTGCCTGAAGCGGTGCGTTCCCGTTTGGAGACCCTCGGCACCAAAATCGGGCCAATCCTCCTCTCCATCGACACGGATGTCTCCCTGGACGGTCACCCCGCTCGCGAGTGGCTGGTGGTGACGGACAACGAAGTGCTGGTGGTGGGGGAGGGGGTTGAGGCTCCCCGTCAGGTGCCCTGGAAGGACATCTGCCAGGTCCGCACCACCGCCGGGGTGGGCGGCGGCACGCTGCAGGTGAAGGAAGACGGCGACTGGGTGGACCTGCTGCGCTTTTCCAATGCGCTGGCCACACGCTTCCACAAGGTCTCTCGCGCCATGGAGCGCCAGCGGGAGGTGGCGGAAGGCAAGGAGGGAGCGCCTGCCAACGGTGACAAGCCGCCCCTGGAGGAGGTGCTGGACGGGCCGCTCGATCCGCCGCGCTGTCCCAGTTGCGCACTGCGGCTGGCAACCAAGGAGGAAAGCTGCCCCCGCTGCATGCAGAAGGGGCAGATTCTCAAGCGGGTGACCCATCTGCTGAAGCCCTACACCCGCGGTGCCCTGCTCTTGACCCTGTTGACCCTGCTGGGCGTGGCGGCGGAACTGCTGCCGCCCAAGCTGCAGCAGTACATGGTGGATGACATCCTTTCGGAAAAGGCGCAGGCGCAGGGGGGCGGCGCGGCCGTGGCCTTCGCCGATTTCCGCACCGCGCTATTGGTGGTGGTGCTGGCGCTGGCCTTCTCGCGCCTGATGCTTTCCGCCGTGGGCTGGATGAAGGGCCGGCTGGCCACCAAGATCGGCAGCGGGCTGACTGACACGCTGCGCAAGGAGATGGTGGAGAAACTGCAAACCCTGTCCGTGGCCTACTACGACCGCCACCAGGTGGGCTCGATGATCAGCCGGGTGGCCCACGACAGCGAGGTGATGCAGGGGCTGATGCACCAGATCACCGGCGGCTTCCTGTTGCAGATCGTGCAACTGGTGGGCGTGGGCGCCATGCTGGTGTGGATCAACCCCAAGCTGGCGCTGTTCACGCTCATCCCGGTGCCGCTGGTGCTGCTGGGTTCGTGGGTGTTCTGGCGGTATGTCTACCCGCGCCACTACCGGCTGTGGGACGCCTCCAGTAAGCAGATGACAGTGCTTTCGGGCATGTTGTCGGGCATCCGCGTGGTGAAGGCCTTCGCGCAGGAATCGCGCGAGAAGGACCGTTTCAACGAGACCAGCGGCAACCTGACCCGCTGGCGGCTGTGGGTGGATGCGACGAACTCCACCTACGGCGCCACCATGCAACTGGTCTTCGGCCTGGGCGGCCTGATCGTCTGGTATGTGGGCGGCCGCGATGTGATCGGCGACCAGATGACACTGGGGCAGTTGATCGCCTTCCTGGCCTATCTGGCCATGTTCTACGCACCCCTGGGCGCGCTCTCCAACTTCACCACCTGGCTGACGAGCTTCCTGTCGGGCAGCAAGCGCGTGCTGGAGTTGCTGGACACGCCGGTGACCATCCAGGAACCGCAGCAGCCGGTGGGCTGGAATGACCCGAAGGGTGCGATCCGCTTCGACCATGTCACCTTCGGGTACGACCGCAACCAGCCGGTGCTAAAGGATGTGTCGTTCGAGGTGGCCCCGGGCGAAATGATCGGCATCGTGGGGCGCAGCGGCTCGGGCAAAACCACCCTGGTGAACCTGCTGGGCCGTTTTTACGAGGCCCAGGAAGGGGCCATCACGGTGGATGGCATTGATATCCGCCACCTGGCCAGCCACGAGTTGCGCGAGCGGCTGGGCATTGTGTTCCAGGACTCGTTCCTGTTCCGCGGTACCATCTGGAAGAACCTGGCTTACGGGCGACCGGATGCCACGCTGGAGCGCGGGCTGGAGGCGGCCAAGGCCGCCGGCGCGCACGACTTCATCTGCCGGCAGCCGCTGGCCTACGACACGCTGCTGGGCGAGTCTGGCGCCGGCCTGTCGGGCGGGGAGAAGCAGCGGCTGTCGATCGCCCGCACGCTGCTGTACGATCCGCGCATCCTGGTGCTGGACGAGGCGACCAGCTCCATCGACGCCGAGGCCGAGAAGAGCATCCAGGAGGCCCTGGCGGTGCTGGTGAAGGGGCGCACCACCATCGCCATCGCGCATCGCTTGTCCACGCTGCGCAACGCCGACCGGATTTTCGCGTTCGACCGGGGGCGCCTGGCGGAATCGGGCACCCATGCCGAACTGCTGGACAAGGACGGCCTGTACGCCCGTCTGGTGAAGATCCAGACCCAGGTGACCAAGAAACCCACCGTGGACACGCTGCTGGCCGAGGCGGAAAACAAGAACTCGTCCAAAACGGAACTGGCGGACGGGGAAACCCTTGCCCCGGCCAAAAATCCCGCGGCGATCGTCTGGCTGGATGCGGCAACCCATGCGTTCCGGCTGGGCCAGCATGACCGTATCGAGCTGTGGAAGGGTGGAGAACGCGTGGGGGCCGGCGTGTTCCTGGTGCGGGCCTTCCCCGCCTCGCACCCCGAGGCGTACCTGTCGGTGCGCGGGTGGAACGACACGGGCGATGAGATCGAACTGGGCATGATCCGCACCCTACAGGGGTGGGAGGGCTCCGGGGCGGAGATTGCCCGCGTGGCCTTGGGCCGGCGCGCGCTGATCCGCACCATCCGTCGGGTGCACAGCGTGAAGCTGGCGCAGGGCTACCTGGATTTCGATGTGGATACCGAGGTGGGCCGGCAGCGGTTCGTCACCCGGTGGACGCAGGGCCAGGCGGTGGAATTCGGCCAGCGGGGCAAGATGATTATCGACACCGAGGAGAACCGCTACGCGGTGCCCGATGTGGACGCGCTGCCCCGGGGCGATCGGGAAAAGTTTTTGCAGTATGTTTACTGGTGATGGGTTAAGGTTTGCGGTTTGCTAGCCGGCCCAGCACCCACTCAAACGCCTCGGTGGCATCGGCGTAGTTGGTTTCATGACCGCCCTGCGGCCTGTGGATCAGGTGCGCGGGGCGGTTCTGTTTTTGGAGCTGGGCAACCAGGCGGCCCACGCTCTGGGGCGGGACCAGTTTGTCCAGTCCGCCGGTGGTGCAGGCGATGGGCATGGTGAGTTGCCCGGCGTTCAGTTCCGCCGAGCGCTTGCGGAACTCCTGGGGCCTGACAGATTTGGTTCCGCCGAAAGAGGCGGCGATGGCCTCCTGGAATTGGTCGTACTCCACCAGGTTGGCGGTGCCGTTGAGGGAGACCACGCCATCGATCTGTTTCGGGTGCAGCGCGGCGAAGGTGAGGGCCCCGGTGCCACCCATGGAGCCGCCGCTGAGGATGATTTTTTGCACCGTGTATTGTTTCCGCAAGTCACGGAGGATCTGCACCATGTCCGCCTCGGCGGCCGGACCCATCCACGAGGTCTTGGCGCGGTAGTCGGGTGAGACGAACACCATGCGGTGCCTGGCGGCACAGTCACGCGCGGCTTTGCATTCGTCGCGCGGGTCGCGGATGAACTGCCAGCGGTCCGACCCGTGGCCATGCAGCGCGATGAGGATGGAAACGGGTGCGGAGGGCTTGAAACCCTCCGGCTCAAGCACCACATAGCGCTGGGAGCTGCCATCGAAATCGGCGGTGAAGGCGATGTCGCTTGGGGTTGGTGGATGCGGCTTGGCCGGGGGCCAGGCAGAGGGCTGCCAGCAGGTGGGGCAAGGCAAAACACATGGTCTGGCTCCCGGGAAACGGCTGGGTGGCGGGCAGGTGCATTAAAAACCTTCGGGCAACCGGTGGCAAATCCGGCCGAAGTCGGGGAGACTGTGGTCAGGCTTCAACCGGGAATTCAAGCTTCCCGGGTTGGGGCGGATAACCTTACCGTTTCTCCCCCCGGTGTTTCGATGAAAAAAGCGATGTTGGTGCTGCTGGGCCTGTTGGCCTCCGGCGGTTTGGCG
>DKBS01000176.1:0-1600 GCA_002451275.1 Planctomycetaceae bacterium UBA6894
TCGACCGGAAATAGCCCGCCGGGTAGACCTTGTTGATTTCCAGAATCTCGTCGGCCACCGCGCGCAAAAAGGCACGGTCGTGTGTCGCCACCAGGTAACCGAAATTAGAAGAGCGCAGCAGGCGCTCCAGCCACAGGATGCCGGGGAGATCCAGATGGTTGGTCGGTTCGTCCAGCAGCAGCAGGTCGGGTTCGAAGGCCAGTTCCCGCGCCAGACTCAGCCGTTTGCGCCAACCGCCCGACAGTTTCTCCGCCACCAGGTCGTGGTCGTTGAAGCCGACCCGGGTGAGGTGAATGGCCGCGCGGGTTTCCCGCTCGTAGTCCTCGAGGTTCTCCCCGGCCAGGGCATCGACAATCACCTCGCGCAGGGTTTTGCCGGGCTCAAATCGGTCATCCTGGGCCAGATACCCGATCCGGGCCCCCTTACGGGCCGTGCGGATGCCTGAATCGACCGGCTCGCGGCCAGCCAAAAGTTTCAGGAGGGTGGATTTGCCGGCCCCGTTGGGCCCGATCAGGCCGATGCGTTCGCCCACGGCCAGGTCAAACGACAGATCCTTGAACAGGGGCCGTTGCCCGAAAGCCTTCGTCAAACCCTGCACGCCCAACAGCACACTCATGCGGTGACCCCAAAAGCAAAGATTCCCCGAGCCAGGCCATGGCTGGGGAATCTTTTATGATAGCAGGCACTAGCTCAGGCTGCTGGCTTGCTGATCTCGAATCGCACCACCGGTATTTTCAGGGACCGCACGCGATCAAGTTCCTCCAGCAAACGCTGCAGGTCATGGCGCAGGACCACATCGTGGCAGCAACTGGCCCGGTCGCGGATGGCGTCGAGTTCCTGGTCCGACAGGATTTTGCGGGGGGTGATGTCCAGCATGGCCGGCTCTCCTTGGGTGGAGACCAACCATTCCTCGCTCATGGAAGTGGGTCAATAGCTTATCCATCCCGCACTGTCGGATAACCCGCCCGGCGTGCCGGCCGGTTCATTTATTCCGGTCCTGAGGTCGCATTTCGAGGGTATCAGCCACATCACCGTTCTTGCGGTCACCGGTCTGGTTTTGGGGCAGGTAGGCCCGCACATATTCCAGGGTGGCCTTGGGACCGTCCACGCGCACCCGCACATGACCGGAGGGCGGGATGAAGGTTCCGCGGATGTAACCGTATTCATCAACATTCCTGAGCCGGTCACCGCCCTGATGACCGGGTTGGGGCACCATGATGTAGGCGACACCATCCAGTTCCTGGCGGGCGTAGAAATGGTCGTGCCCGTGGAAGACGGCATCCACCTTGTGCTTCACCAGCAACTGGTGGATGGGCATCGACCAACCTGGCCGTCGGGTCTTGAACTCGTCCCTGCCATCCTTGCCTTTGCCGCCCCACTCGTAGAGGGTGGCGGCCTCAGAGCCACCCCGCGCGGAGTCATCCAAACCGCCGACCAGGTGGTGGATAAAGACAAACTTGTGAAGCGCCTTCGAGGAGGTCAGGGTCTTTTCCAGCCACTTGAACTGCTCCTCACCCAGCGTGCGGGCCCAGTTGCCATCGGGGCTGTCACGCCGGGTGCGGCCGGTGGTCCAGAACGGGTCGAGCGCGATCATCAGGGC
>DKBS01000176.1:1947-3854 GCA_002451275.1 Planctomycetaceae bacterium UBA6894
CGGAGGCAGAGTATCTGTCGAGGCGCTCGCCATCGTGGTTGCCCGGGACGAGGAATACGGCGGCACCGGTGCCTATGCGACCGAAGTAGTAACGCTGGGCGATGTACTGTGGCAGGGCATCCTGGTACTTGGGATATTTGTCGGTCATGAAGGTGTCACCCAGATCGACATGGAAGTCGGGCTTGTCGGCCAGGGCATTGGCAAGAGTTTTTTCGTACAGCGCGGTGCGGGTGCCCTGGTCGAGGTGGGAATCCGCCTGCAGGGTGAAGGTGAAGGCGGAACCTGGTTTGCGTTGGGTGTGGAATCTGCCCGAGGCCGCGGTCTGGAACTCGCTTTCCCCGGGCTTTCTGGTCTCTAGGGAGTAGGAGTACTCGGTGTCCGGCTTGAGGTTGTCGAGTACGAACAGGACTGGCTTGTCATCCTCCAGCTTGCGGGATTCAGTTTTACCGGAAACGAAATCGATCCGGGCCTCCAGATTGGTGTAGGCCATCACGCTGGCTGTGATGGATTTGTCGGTGGGTCTGGACAGGATGAGATCCACGGGATGGGCTGGTGCGGGGCCGGCGAACTCATGCTTGGGTCCACCTGTCTTTCCCTGCCCCTTGCCAGAGCCCTTGCTTTTACCCTGCCCGTCGCCCTTCTTTTGGGCCCTGGAATTTTCGGGCTGTTTTCCGAGTGGTTGGGCCACAGCAGGGTTATCCAGCGCGGCCCACGCGATGAATGCCGCCAGCAAGCCAAAAATGAGGGCGCAGCGGAAAAGGGGCATGGGGAAGGACCCGTGTAGGCATGCTGGATGGGAAAAAGAAGAGATAAAATTCAGATGCCGGCGGGTGGTTTTTTCCTGTTGGCCCCGGGCTTCTTGTTGCCACCCCCACCGCCACCCATGCCCCCACGCTTGGAGGGTGGTTGCGGTTTGGAGGGGTCGTAGTCTGGGTTGGGGGTGGGAAGTTGTGCGTTGACCTGGGTGAGGTAATCCGCCAGGCGGGCCTTGAGCCTTGCGGCTTCCTGCGGCATTTTCGATGCAAGGTCGTTCCGTTCGCGCAGGTCTTTTGCCAGGTCATAGAGGACGACTCGGTTGTCCTCGTAAAACCGGATGAGCTTCAGGTCACCGGAAATGATCGCAGAGTGGGGTGTGTCGCCCTGGTAGTGTGGGAAATGGAACACCAGTTCCTCCCGGGGTCTGGTCACCTTCCCTTTGCCACCATTTTTCAAGAGGGGGACGATGCTGCCGCCCTCGATGCCTTTGGGCAACTTGGACAAGGGGACGCCGGCCCAGTCGCAGAAGGTGGGGAGCATGTCGTAGCCGACAATGCGGGTGTGGCACCAGGAATCGGGTTGAATACCCGGACCGCGGATGATGAAGGGTACCCGGACCCCGCCCTCGTAGACATCTCCCTTGCCGCCATGGAGGGCGGCACGAGCGCCTCCGCCTCCGCCTCCACCGTTGTCGGAGGTGTAAATCACATAGGTGTTGCCTGCCAGTCCCAACTGATCGATCGACCTGAGCAGCGTGCCCACGCCGGTATCGAGGTCCTCGGCGATGGCGGCGCGGGCCGAATTCTTGCCATCGGCCAGTTTCTCGTATTTGGCCAGAGTGGCCTTGTTGGCATTCTCGGCGGCATGCAGCGCATTCCAGGAAAGCTGGATATAGAAAGGCTTACCCGCCTTCCGGCTTTTTTCCATGAAAGCGGCCGCCTTTTTGGCCATGCCGAAGATATCGACCGGGTTGGGATCCTTGTACTGGAAGGCGTGCTCGTTACCGGTGTCGCCATCGCTCTCGTCGTAGCCATGCTTTTCAGGTCCGCCGCCGCTGATGTGCCATTTGCCGTAATGGGCGGTGGCGTACCCGGCACCTTTCAGTAACTCCCCGAGGGTGGTTTCCTGGGCGCTGATCGACTTGATCAGTC
>DKBS01000176.1:4118-17266 GCA_002451275.1 Planctomycetaceae bacterium UBA6894
CCGGGCTCGGCTGGCGCGGCCTTGGTCCAGTGGAGCTGGGCCGGGCTCTTACCGGTCTGGATGCTGATGCGGGTGGGGGAGCAAACCGGGGCCGGGGAATAGGCGGCACTGAAGCGCATGCCCTGCGCCGCGAATTTTTCCAGGCAGGGCGTCTGGACGACCGCGCTTTTGGATCCGGGCACATCGGGATGCATGGGTACCGAAAGGCCGTTCCATCCCTGATCATCCGCCATCATGAAAACGATGTTGGGCCGGTCGGCCGCATGGGCAATTCCTGAGGCGGCAAGCAAAGCCAAAAAAATCACAGTCCGCATGGCTGATCCTCCCGGGATGATCAATCGCGTGGCCGGCGTTGGCCCTGGCCTGTCTGGGAAGCCTCCGCCTTGGTGATCTTGCCCGCCTTTTTCCTGTCCGCCTTTTCGAACATTTTCATCATGAAGGCCTCCAAACCGGCCTTGGAGATGGTGCCATCTTTTTCTGCGAACTCCTCGTGATGGCCTTTGACAAATCCGGCAAGGGCCGAGCGGGTTCCCGGCCCCCTGCCCTGGTATTCGTCCTTGGTGAGCTTGCCGTTCTTGTCCGTGTCGAAACCGTTGAAGGTTTTCTCCACCTCTTTTTTCACCTCCGCGGAGGTGATCCAACCGTCCTTGTCGGTGTCGAGCTCATCGAAATGGGCGGCAAGCCAGGGTTGCCTTCCTGGCTCACCCACGGGTGGACCGCCGGGACGGTTATCGCCACCACCACCCGGGCCCCCCGGGCCGCGGGGCCTGTCACCCTTGCCATCGCCCATGGGACGGCGGCCTCCGCCCCCCGGACCACCCGGCCCCCTGCCGCTACCGCCGTCTCCCCTTGGACCACCCCTTCCACCCGGTCCTCCGGACTGGTAGGTGGACACGGTTTCCTTCCCACCTGGTTCGATGAAGCGGAAGGTCCAGCTGCCATCGGCATTGCGGTTGTAACGGATCCGATGGGTGCCGTTGGGCATGCTGTAGGACAGGGTGTAGGTTTTCTTCTCATCATCACGGTCGAAATCAATGATTTTCGCACCCCGAAGCGGAGGCAGGGCTGGGCGCACGGAACCTGAGGCACGGGGCTGGGGATCCACTTGGTCCTCCCGCACGGTGACATCGCCCCGCATGCCACCGTTGATGTACGGGTATTTGCGGGTGGAATAGTATTTGTAACCGTCGGCCTCTTCACGACCGTTGAACGTGTCGAGATTTTTGGGCTCGTTGCCGGCGGCGTCGGTATACCCGAGCAGCGGGTAGCCATCCAGTCCGTAGCCAATGGGGTTACCCTTGCCCGTCACCTTTTCCAGGTGGACCGGCCCGATGTGGTAGTGGTAGTCATCGCCCCGTCCACAGTGGCCCCCGAAGGTGTCAAGTTCGCCGGCAATGAGCGTGTCGGTCCGTCCATCGTTCTTGATGGGGTTGAAGATCGGCACGCCATTGACGGCGAGCGCGATAGCGCCTCGGAAAAGCGCTGTTTTGGCGGAGACTGGGTTGGCCGCCTTTTTGGGGAACAGGGGAATGCGCCAGGCGTTTTCCCCGGTGTAGGGCTGTGGGATGGGCACCTGCTGTTGCCAAGCGCGGATACCCACCATCATCTGGTGATCGGGCATGCCGTTGCTTTCCACATAGAGGAACCGGCCATCCTCCCGAAGTTTCACCTTTTCACCGAAGGCCTCGAAATGCTTGCGGGCATTGGTTGCTTTTTGCTGCTCGACTCCGGCAGACACCAGGGCGATCAAGCCAAGGCTACCGGCGGCTCCGGCGTATGGCAGGAGGGGAAACCGCTCCCGCGCACGGAGGATGCACAAGAGGGTGCCGCTGAAAGCCAGCAGCACGAGGACGGCAGGCCAGCCGTCGAAATCAGCCAGTTCCAGATTAGGTGGCGAGAAACGGTCCGAGCCATTGAGGCGATGGATCCGTTCCACCTGGAGATCAACCCAATCCCGGTCGGATTTGGCAAGGGTGGAGTAATCGACCCAGGCCATGGTCGCGTCAGGAAGGTGGATGCCCACTTTGCCATTTCTCAGCAGGGCGAAATCCCCGCGCAGCAACATGTTTCCGGTGGTGTCTTTCCAAACGCGGGGCGGCGTGCCGTGATCGTGCCCGGGATGGGCGTGGACGCGATAACCCTGTGAGACGAGCAGTACCAGCAGCGTGATGCCAAAGATGCGCGTTTTCATTTGCCTTCGCTCCAGGGCAGGGCCCCCTTGATATCCAGATTGGGCTTGGTGGTCCAGCGCGGCTTCCAGCCGGGTTTGTCCACCCGGTGCCGGAAGATCACGGTGTTGTCCAGGTCGATATCATCGGTCCAGATAAATTTGGCGCCCTTGAAATCTGCTTTGTAGAAGGGATCCTTCGGATTGACCTGCTCCTCGGTGTACTCTTTGGCTTTTTTCCAGGCGCTGTCATCGAAGTCGGTCGCGAACCAGTTTCCGGGGATCGGCTCGCTGCGGACCCTGGGATTTTTCACATCGTGGTCCAGGGGGCCGGTGAAGAAGGCCTTGGCCTTCCAGGAGGCGTTGGTGACCGTGCCATCGGAAAACTTGAGGCAGAAGCCGCCATCGCCGATGTTGGTTCCGTATTCGAGTCCAGTTTGCGGGTCGGCATTATCCCGGGCCATCACCGCGATAGTCATGGGGTATTCGGGAAGGATATCCACCGACACCACATTGTGCGGGATGAATTCGATCGGATCCGCGGCGGTCAGTTTTCCGTTGATGTAGAGGATGAACCAGTTGTCGGCGTACATGTTCGCCTGAAATGTATCCGACATGGCGGGCTTGATAAGACCGGGAGGACCACCCTTTTTCTTCTGCTTGTCCCCCTTGCCGCCACCTTTGCCACCCCGGTCACCAGGAGGTTGTGCGGAAAGGCGCGCCGGCTCGAGCAGGGTCAGACCGCACATGGACAAGAAAAACATAACAATAAGGGCGAAGCGCATGCGCTCAATCCTCCACAACCACCTTGCGGTCGGTCCCATGGTGGAAATCATGACCGAAGTACCCGGTGTCCACCTTGTTTTGTCCGACGAGTTCCACCATGACCTTGTCCGGGCCACCCCGGGCCTTGGGCATGCCATGGAAAGTCATTTGGTGGATGATCCCGGTCTTGGCGTCGAACCGGATCTCCACTTCCCGCGGGCCCCTGTCCCAATTGGAACGCTTGCGGGCCAAAAGGCCTTTCCAGCCTTCTGCTGATGAGGGCAGCAAAGTGAGATCGTAGGTGACACGAAGTTGGGCCAAATCGGCTGGCAGGTTGGCAAAGGGAATCCCTGACTGGTGGCCGGGGACAGGCCCCCTGAAACGCATCGGGTCACGGCTCACCCGAACGGCTCCCTGACCCTCTGGCGGCACAGACCATCCCGTCTCACCATCGCTTCCGGTGACCCATTGGCTTCCATCCGGTTGCCGACGGATCAGCACATAGTTGTCCGGGGCGCGTACCTGCAGGGTGGCGCCATCGATGGGAGGGCGTTTCGGGTCGATGGCCTCGGGTACCTTGTCCAAATTGCGGATGCGGTACGTGCGGTCGATTCCGGCGGCCTCCACGGTGTTGGCGGCGATCAGCCGGTCGAGCTCGCGGGCTGCGGAAACCGGCTGGAGAAACAGGAGCCATGCCGCCATCGAAACCGCCACCACCAGAGCGCAAGCCTGAGGTAAGCGCCACCATCGACGCCGGGGCTTGGCCGGAGTTGCCGAGGTGTCGGGAACCCAGGTGGTTTGCACGGCGAGGTCACGGAGCTGGCTGTGTATCCGCACCCTGCGACTGAAAACCAGCGCGTTGGCTGGATCGGCTTTGATCCAGTCATTCAGTCGGGCTGTCTCATCCGGCGTGAGGATTCCGTCCAGGTGGCCATCGACCAGGGCCGCCGGGACAGGTTCGGTCTGGTGGTTCATGGGTTGGCCTCCAGTGCGGACGCCTTGTGTTCGATGCAGTCGCGCAGCCTGTCGCGAACGCGTTGCAGTGCCTTGGCCACCGTGTTGGCGGATTGGCCCAGCCTTTCGGCGATTGCGGCCGGTTTGAGGTCGAGCGTGTAGCGGAGCCGGCACAGTTCCGTCGCGTCCGGGTCGAGCCTTCTTGCGCAATCGTGCAAATACTCCAACCGGGCATCCATGGCTGAATCCTGCGCGATGGCGGTGGCGATGGCATCCACAGCCGCCGAATCAAACACCAGTTTGTCCGCCCCTTTTTTCCTGAGGTGGGAAAGGGTTTGCAGCCTGGCGATACCCATGGCCCAGGCTACGAACGGGCGCGCGGGGTCGTAACGGTCATAGCTATGCAGGACCGCGACGGCGGTTTCCTGCAAAATGTCGTCGCGGTCCTGAAAATCCCGCACCAGCGAGGAAATGAAGGCCGAAACGGCCGGGACCGCCAATGTCCATTGCCGGGCGGCCTCGCGAAGGGAATGGTCCATGGCATGTCCCCTCACTGGATGGTTTCTTGGAGGCCCCTGTCCTTACTTGTCAAATGAGGTAATTTCGTGACAGGAAAACTGAAAAAAAACCAAATCTGAATTATTGGGCGGGTGGTCGATTGGCGAAAAGCCTCAGGAAAAACCACAGCACGCCACCTGCCAGCAGGCCCCACAGCAGGTTGAGAGTGGCCCCACCCACCAGGCCCACGGTAAGCGCCACGGCTAGATCGGCCTTATTTTTCAAAGCTGCCAGCAATCCCAGGTGCAAAAGCCCCGCCGCTGCCAACAGTCCGGCAAGTATTTCCACCGGGAAGGCGGAAAAAACGGGGCCAAGGCCCTGACCCGCCACCAACGCGAGGCCAACCAGGACCGATCCCATCAACAACGGTGCCCGCCAAGTCTTGGCACCAAAGGCGACATGGGCAGTCATGCCCCCTGACCCATGGCATACCGGCAGTCCTGAAATGCCTCCGGCCACCAAGTTCACCACGCCCAGCGTGCAGGCCAACCGGCCGGGGCGTACCCGACCTGCCCGGTCGCCAAAGTAATGCCTGGCGGCATCCACGGGGGCGATGCAGGCGTTGGCCAGTGTTAATGGGGCCTGGGGCAGTACCAGCACCACCAGGGCGGTCCACCAGATGCCAGGGTCGAAAGTGGGGCCGATCAGTCCCGAGGGGCCCCACCGCATTTCCCCTTCGAATCGGCCCACTGCTATCAACAAACCCAGCCCCACCAGCACCAGTGTGATGTTCAACCGGCGCAGCCGCACCGCCAGAACCAGCACACCCACCGCCAGCGCGATGCTCCAATCGAGGGAAAGCGCGTACGGCCGGAAGGGTTCCGGCGGTTGCCAAATCAACATCACCGCCGACCGGATCAGCAGGAACCCCACGGCAGCCTGCACTCCCCGCACCAGGGCTTGGGGGAAGGCTGTGGCCAGGCGGTCGAGCAGGCCGGAGAGTCCCAGCAGCGTGAACAGGCCGCCCAGGCAGATGGCAGCGGCACCGATGGTTTCCGGAGGCAGGCCACTTGCGATGGCAACCGCCGCCAGCGCCTTGAGCGGTTGTACCCCCACCGGGACCCGGTATACCCAGGCCACTAGCAGGTACAGGAGGCCGGCGGGCAAGAGGGCCGCGGTGGCCGACATGCCGTTGCCCACCACCAGAGCAACCGCCAGCGGGGCAAAGACCCCCAAATCGGCCACGGCACCGGCGGCCTCGGAACTCCAGTTCCCGAAAACTACCGCCCATCTGGTAGGCGCTTGACTGGCTGGGCTATCCATTGAACTGGGAACAGCTCCGGAATAACTGGTGCAACCGGAAGAATCGTCACTGGCTCAAAATACCACGCAAACCTCCGGCTTGGCCGGGCCAAAAGAGATGATGGTTTGCCGCTAGCATCAAAGAATCAACATAATTTAGGGGTTCCACCATGAATGCGGCATTTTTGATCGTTTGCACCCTTTTGTTGCCCCACCAGGAAAGTGACACCCCCACCAAGGCCCCCAAGCAGTTTGAAAAAATGGCCTACCGCAATATCGGGCCGGCCACGGGGGGTCGGGTGTCGCGGGTCTGCGGGGTGCCGGGTGATCCGCTCACCTACTACGCGGCCACCTCGGCGGGAGGGGTGTGGAAATCAAATGATGGCGGGGTGAGCTTCAAGCCCATCTTTGATGATCAGCCTGTTTCCTCCATCGGCTCCATCGCCGTCGCTGCCTCTGACCCCAATGTGGTCTATGTGGGAACCGGCGAGGCCAACATCCGCGGCAATGCGGCGGCGGGGGCTGGCATCTTCAAATCGACCGATGCCGGCAAATCGTGGAAGCATATGTGGAAACAGGTGGGCCACATCGGCACCATGGTGGTGAATCCAGCTAATCCCGACATCGCCTTCGCGGCGGTGCTGGGTCATGCGTTCGGGCCCAACAGCGAACGGGGGATCTACCGCACCACCGACGGCGGGGCCACCTGGTCCAAGGTGCTGTTCGTCAACAACGACACGGGCGCCAGCGATGTCTGTTTTGATTCGACCAACCCGCGCACGCTCTACGCCGGATTTTGGCAGACACGCCGGCAACCCTGGGAACTGACCTCGGGTGGTCCCGGCTCGGCCCTGTTTGTCTCGCGCGATGGCGGCGACACTTGGGACAAGATCGGCCCCGGCGCCAAGCCGAAAAAGAAAAAGGCGGAAACCGCATCCTCTCCCGAGGAGGACAACCTTCCCCCTGGCCCCTGGGGACGAGTCGGGGTGGCGGTAGCCCCTTCGGATGGCTCCAGGGTGTACGCGCTGATCGAGGCCGATAAGGGCGGCCTGTTCCGCTCGGACGATGGCGGCGGGTCGTGGAACAAGGTGAACGACGAGCGGGTGATCCGCCAGAGGGCCTGGTACTACAACACCCTGACGGTGGATCCAACCAACCCCGACATCGTTTGGGCGCCACAGGTGCCCCTGCTCAAAAGCATCGATGGTGGCAAAACCTTCCAGAAGGTGGAAGGGCCCCACCACGGCGACCACCACGACCTGTGGATCGACCCCAAAAACCCTCGACGCATGATCGATGCCAACGATGGTGGCGTGGACATCAGCACCGATGGCGGCAAAACCTGGCACGCCCCGGCCCTTCCGATCGCTCAGTTCTACCATGTGGCGTGCGACAACCGGTTCCCCTACCGGGTGATGGGCAACATGCAAGACCAGGGCACCGCCTCGGGGCCTTCGAACTCCCTGCGCTACATGGGCATACCGCTGGCTGACTGGCACGGCGTGGGCGGCGGCGAGACCGGCTTCAGCATTCCCCATCCCACCGACCCCGATGTGGTTTACGCGGGCGAATACGCGGGCATCATCACTCGCTACGATCACCGCACCCGCCAGGTGCGCAATGTCAGCATCTACCCCTACAACGCCTCGGGCCATGGCGCCGAGGATCTGCGCATCCGCTTCCAGTGGACCGCGCCGATCGTGATCTCCAGGCATGACCCCAAGGTGGTCTACCACGCCGGCAATCACCTGTTCCGCACCACCAACAACGGGCAAAACTGGGAGCAGGTGAGCCCCGACCTGACCCGCAATGACCGGTCGAAGATGAAATGGTCGGGTGGGCCGATCACCGGGGACAATACCACCGCCGAGTTTTACGGCACCATCTTCGCCCTGGCCGAATCGCCCAAACAGAAGGGCCTGCTGTGGGCGGGCACCGATGACGGGCTGGTGCATCTGTCACGCGATGATGGCAAGACCTGGACCAACCTGACGAAGAACATCCCCGATCTGCCCGACTGGGGCACGGTGAGCTGCATCGAGGCCTCGCCCCACGATGCCGGCACCGCCTGGCTGGTGGTGGATGCCCACCGGCTGGATAACTACAAGCCGTACCTGTGGAAGACCACCGATTTCGGTGCCACCTGGAAACGACTGGAGGACGGTCTGGATCCAGCCGTGTACCTGCATGTGGTCCGCGAAGATCCGGTGAAGAAGGATCTGGTGTTTGTGGGCACCGAGCGGGGCGTGGTGTTCAGCGCCGACGGCGGTGACAGTTTTGAGCCCCTGCGGCTGAACATGCCCACCGTTGCTGTGCATGATCTGCAGGTGCACCAGGGAGACCTGGTGGTGGGCACCAACGGCCGGTCGATCTGGATCCTCGATGACATCAGCCCGCTGAGGGAGTGGAAAGACGAGCACGCCGAGATACATGCGCATCTCTACCCGATCCGTCCGGCGGTGCGTTGGCGGCTGTCGGGCACGGTGAGCCACGGCCAGGAAATCGGCATGGGACAGAACCCGGCTCAAGGTGCGGTGATCCAGTACCACCTGAAGTCCAAACCGAAAGCGAAGCCCACGCTGGAGATTCTGGATGCCGCCGGCAAACGGGTGGCATTCTTTGACGGGGCGAAACACCGGAAGAAAAAGCCCGAGGAAGCTTCGGAGTACCCGGAAGTGGAACACCCGGAAATTCCCGATTCGGAGGGGATCAACCGGTTCACCTGGGACCTGTGCCACAGCCCGGCCCGTATCATCCCCAAGGCGCTGGCTGATATGGGCAGCCCTGCGGCGGGCACGCCGGTCTGCCCGGGCAGTTACAAGGTGGTGCTCACGGTGGATGGCCAGAAGGCGGAAGGCTCTTTCCAGGTGTGGGCCGACCCCAGGCTGATCCAGCCCGGTCAGACGCTGCTGGCGGGCAAGGTGGATGGTGTCACCCCAGCGCCCCTGCTGGCTGAATTGCGTGAACAGGAGCAATTTTCCCTGAAGGTGCGCGACGCGATCAGCGCGCTGTCGGACACGGTGATCCGTCTGCGTAAGGTGCACCGGCAACTGGAACTGCAGGCGGATCTGCAAAAGGATGAGGCAGCGGCCAAGGAGTGGGTGACCCTGGCCAAGGAACTTTCCGGCAAACTCGAGGCCCTGGAGAAAAAGCTGCACAACCCCACCGCCCGGGTGAGCTACGACATCCTGGCGATGCGCGGCGGCGCGAAACTGTACAGCCAACTGGTGTGGCTGTACGGGCAGGCGATCGATGGCGATGGAGCCCCCACGCAGGGGATGCGCGAACTGCTGGCGGAATTGGACAAGGAACAGGCCCAACTGACCGGCGAATTCACCAGGGTGCTGGGCGAGGAGATGGCAAAGCTGAATGCTCTGGGCAAGAAACTGGATCTACCCGTGATCTGGCTGCCGAAGTGAACGGGTGGGCGGAGAATTAGACTGCCCAGCATGGCCATGAAATAAGGCGGAAGCCTTCGCTACCATGGAGTCAGGGAATTTCCTTTTTTGGCTCCGTGGGAATGGCATGGCTGATGACAAACCCGTAAACCCTGTCGCCCTCACCATCGCTGGATCGGATCCGTCCGGCGGGGCAGGCTTGCAGGCCGATTTGAAAGCGTTCCACCAGCATGGCGTCTACGGCGCCAGCGTGGTCACGCTGCTGACGGTGCAAAACACCGTCACGGTCGATGCGGTGGAATGCCTGCCACCGGAGATGGTGCTGGCCCAGCTCGACGCGGTGCTGGTGGACATCCCTCCCCATGCAGCAAAGACCGGGGCGCTGGGCAATGCCGCCATCATCGAGGCGGTTGGAGAGCGGGCCAGGCACTTCACATTCCCGCTGGTGATCGACCCGGTGATGGTGAGCAAGCATGGCTTGCCCCTCATCGATCCCGAGGCGATCGATTGCTTCATCCGGGCCCTGTTGCCTCATGCCTTTTTGCTCACACCCAACCTGAACGAGGCGGCCCGCTTGACCGGCCTGACGGTCGACACGGTGGCCGCGATGGAAGTGGCGGCGAAGGCTCTGGTGGAGAAAGGTGCCCGCAATGTGCTGGTGAAGGGTGGGCACCTCGAAGGCAAGGCGGTGGATGTGCTGATGGCCGATGGCAAACTGATTCACCTGCCGGCCAGGCGTATCGACACGCCGCACACCCACGGGACCGGTTGCGTTCTGGCGGCTTCCATCACGGCCCGGCTGGCCAAGGGGCAAGGGGTGGAGGAGGCGGTGCGCGGCGCCAAGGATTTTGTCAATCGTGCCATCGCCACCAATCCGGGACTGGGCAAGGGGCATGGCCCGGTGAACCTGTTCACACCTTGTTGATTCGTCTTCCTGTCAGGAAACACCATGGCCGGCCTTGAATCCCTGCGCTTCACCAACCGCTTCACCCGCGAATTGCCGGGTGATTCCGACACGCGCAACCTGCGACGGCAGGTGCGTGGGGCCTGTTGGTCGCATGTGAAGCCCACGCCCGTGGCCAAACCCGAACTGGTGGCCTATTCCCGCGAGGTGGCGGACCTGCTCGATCTGGAGATCACGCCGGAAAACGAACTAGCATTCGCCGAGGTGTTTGGCGGCAACCAGTTGCTGGAGGGGATGGACCCGTTCGCCATGTGCTATGGCGGGCACCAGTTCGGCAACTGGGCCGGCCAATTGGGCGACGGCCGCGCCATCAATCTGTGCGAGGTGGTCAACCGCAAGGGTGAGCACTGGACCCTGCAATTGAAGGGCGCCGGCCCCACCCCTTATTCCCGCACGGCGGACGGCTTGGCGGTGCTGCGTTCCAGCGTGCGCGAATTTTTGTGCAGCGAGGCGATGCACCATCTGGGCGTGCCCACCACGCGCGCCCTCAGCCTGGTCGGCACCGGCGAAAGCGTGGTGCGGGACATGTTCTACGATGGCAACCCGAAACACGAACCGGGTGCGGTGGTCTGCCGGGTGGCTCCCTCGTTCACCCGGTTTGGCAACTTCCAGATTTTCGCCGCGCGGCAGGAGCACGACCTGCTCAAGCAGTTGACCGATTTCATGCTGCGCAATGATTTCCCCCATTTGGGCGAACCCTCACCGGAAGCCTATGCAGCCCTGTTCCACGAGGTGTGCACGCGCACCGCCGACATGGTCGTCCACTGGATGCGGGTGGGTTTTGTGCATGGCGTGATGAACACTGACAACATGTCGATCCTGGGCCTCACCATCGACTACGGTCCCTACGGCTGGCTGGAGGATTACGACCCCGACTGGACCCCCAACACCACCGATGCCCAGGGCCGTCGGTACCGGTTTGGGGCCCAGCCGCAGATCGCCCTGTGGAACCTGCTGCAACTGGGCAACGCCCTCTATCCGCTGGTGGGCGACGCCAAGCCCCTGGAAGCCGGGTTGGACGCCTACGCCACCCGATTCCAGGCCGGCCAAAGGAAGATGATGGCAGGCAAACTGGGTATCAACCTGCTCGATCCAGATCAGGATGAGCCGCTGGTGGCGGAGCTGTGGCCGCTGCTGGCGGCTGTGGAAACAGACATGACGCTGTTTTTCAGGGGCCTGGCCGATCTGCGTTGTGAAGCGGGAGTTCCTGATGCGGACAGTGACCTGCTGGCCTGCGTGGAACATGCGTTGTACCAGCCGGAACAGGTCGGGCCCGATCATCGCGCGCGACTGGCGGATTGGTTGCGGCGTTACCAGCAACGGGTCCGCGGAGAGGGAATTCCCGACCAGGCGCGCAAGGAAAAAATGAACAGGGTCAACCCGCTCTATGTGTTGCGCAACTACCTGGCGCAACTGGCGATCGACAAGGCCGAGCATGGCCACTTCGGCATGGTGCGCGACCTGCTGGAGGTGCTGCGGTCTCCCTACACCGAGCAACCGGGCAAGGAGGACTATGCCGCCAAGCGGCCTGACTGGGCCAGAAGCCGGGCGGGTTGCTCGATGCTTTCTTGCAGTTCGTGAAAACTTACCCCGTGAAGGTTCCAGCCTTCAGGGGGGATTTAAAAAATAGCGGGTTTTCAGTCCATTTTGATGTCGAGTTCTTTGGTGTCCACCTTCACGGTGAATTTGAGCCCGGAAGTCGATGGGTCACGGAACTTTTGGGGCAGATTGGCTGCCGGCATGGAAGGCTTGCTCGGTCCATCGCCAGAGGATGACCCTGAACCTTGCGGTGATTCCATGACCCCCACGCCGATCTCCCCAGGCAGCACATCAGTCATGATGTAGGTTCCGTCCTCCATGATGCTGGCGGCTGAATACGAACCGTTGTCGCTATTGAAGGTGACGATACCCGAGGTCATCTTCTTGCCTTTGTAGGTCACATTTCCCTTCACGGTGACTTTGACGGGGCCGGAAGGTCCGCATGCGGCCGCCAGCATGGCGATAGTGAAGGCAAGGGCCATACCTGCAATTTTGGATGAACGGGCGAGTAGCATGGTGATGGAATTCCTCGGATCTTAATGCGATTTAAAAAAGAACCAAGCTAGACGCCGAATCTAGCCTGTTCGCTGATGCAATGGATTCGCTGGATTACCAATCTCCCAACACCAAGCCATCCGATGCCCACAAGGCGCGTACCCATGTGGTGGGGCTGACGCTTGAGGGTACCGTGCGAACGCTACCGTCCATCATGCTCACCACGCATCCGTCAGCCGCCATGGCCTGGACGAAGTAGGGATTACAAGCTTGCACAGTCGGGGCGTTTTGAGGAACAGCGGCGATTGAAGCTTCCACGCATGTGCAGGCCGAGCCGTCCGCCTGGCCTGTCCCTCTCATCCTGCTGCTCATCAGGCGTGTATCGAAATAGGGTCCGCGCTCCCAGCGCCAGTTCACCCGGTAACCCCACAGCTTGTGGAAGAAGTTGTTGGGGGCGGCTCCCATGGTCCGGTCCGGTTCACCCAAGCCGCAACGACCGTACTGCTCGGCGAACCCAACCGTGTTGGAGGTGCCATCCTGAATGGAAGCCAAGGTGAGGGGGGAAATGGTGTTGGTGCCGCAGGGCACACCGAAAATGGAATGGTTTGCTCCGTAATTGCAGACAGCCCAGGTACCGCCATTGGCCTCCCTCCAGATGTCGGGTGGCATGGAAGGATCGCGGGGTGAGATATAGGTTTTGATTTTGATGGAGGCAGCGTTGTTGGGAGATCTTTCCCAAACACCGTTGTTGTCCTGACCCATCTTGTAAACGGCGTCCTGCTCGATGAAGGGCAGGATGAAGTAATGCAGGGATGCGAAATTTCCGGTGGTGCCCTTCACCCGGTCTGCCAGCGGAGGCACCTTGCTGTTGGTGTCGTGGTAGTTGTGAACCGCCAAGGATATTTGCTTGGCATTGTTGCAGGATTGCATGCGGGCGGCGGCGGAGCGCACCTTTTGTACCGCAGGCACCAGCAAACCCACCAAAACCGCGATGATTGCAATCACCACGAGCAACTCAATCAGCGTGAAGGCTTGGCGCTTTTTAACAATGGAAGGCATCATCCCC
>DKBS01000199.1 GCA_002451275.1 Planctomycetaceae bacterium UBA6894
ACCGGACGAAACCTGCGGCTGACCCACCCAGCCTTGATACGATATAAAAAACTTATATCGGGATGGCTCGATTGCACTTCATGGTTTCTTAATAATCGCAGGAAACGCCCATGCTATCCACCTTGGCCCTTCTTTCGTTGGTCTTGGCCGACCCCACACCAGCCAAGCCGCCGGTGGGTATCAAGCTGGTGGAAACCACCCTGACCCATCCAGCCACGGCTAAAAGCACCTCCTTGCTCGAGGTCGCCGGGGACAAGCCGCAGGCGGTTCTGGTGTTCTTTTTCGACACGTCCTGCCCTGTCTGCCAAAACTACCTGGTGAACCTCGAAAAATTGGCCAAATCGAAGGCGGAGGCCGGTCTGAGGGTGATCGGGGTCAATAGCCGGGTGACAGACACCCCCCAGCGCATCCTCCAGCACACTAAAGAGATGGGCCTATCTTTCCCGGTCCTGCGCGATGACCACGGCAAGCTTGCGGCCAAACTGGGCATCGACCGTGTGCCCTGTGCCCTGGTCCTCGACGAGGGGTTCACCGTCCGCTACCGCGGGCGAGTGGATGATCAACACACCCCGGGAATCTCCCGCGCCAAACCCACCACGCATGAACTGAAGGATGCGGTCGAATCAGTCTTGGCCAAGTCAGAAGTCAAAATCCCCTGGACCGCCACCTCGGGCTGCCTGCTCACCCTCGAGACCAGTGAGAAAAAAACCGGTGGCAGCATCACTTGGTCCAATCGGGTCGCCGCCATCATGCAGGCCAATTGCCAGGAATGCCATCGCCCGGGCGAGGCCGGACCGTTCTCCCTGCTCACCCATGAAGATGCCCTGGGCTGGGCCCCCATGATCCGCGAGGTGGTCGATAACGGCCGCATGCCCCCCTGGCACGCGGATGCTCCCCGCGGCTATTTCGCCAATGACCGTCGCCTCACGGAAGGCGACCGCAAAGACCTGCTTGCCTGGCTCGACGACGGCTGCCCCCGCGGCAACCCTGCCGAGGACCCGGTACCCCGCAAGTTTGTCGAGGGCTGGCGCATCGGCAAGCCCGACCAGATCATCGCCATGAACAAGGAGGTGAAGGTCCCCGCCCAGTTCGGCTACGGTCTGATGGGCATGCCCTACCAGTATGTGACGGCCGGCGAGCCCTTCCCAGAAGACACCTGGGTCACCGCCGTCGAGGCCAAACCCCACCAACGCGCCCAGATCCACCACATCATCGTTTACATTGTTCCCGAGGGGCAAAAGTTTCCCCAATCACTCCGGGGCGGCCCCGACGCCTTCGGCGGTGCCATGCTCACCGCCTATGTCCCCGGCGACGAACCCGTTATCTACCCCGAAGGGATGGCCAAAAAGGTCCCCAAGGGCGCCCGCCTGCTGTTTGAGATGCACTACACCCCCAACGGCCGCGCCGTGACCGACCGGTCCGTGGTCGGCATCAAAACCACCAAAACCCCGCCTAAGCACGAAGTGCGCACACGCGCCATCCCCAATCAACGCCTGCGCATCCCGCCGAATCACCCCAACTTCGAGGTCCGCTCCGGCAGCCTCTTCAAGCAGGATGCCGTCATCCTCTCCTTCTCACCCCACATGCACCTGCGCGGCAAGGACTTCGAATTCTTCACCCGCGATGCTTCAGGCAAACTGCAAAGCGTTGCCCGCGTTCCGAAGTACGATTTCAACTGGCAGGAAAGCTATCACCTCAAACAACCCCTGAAGGTTCCCGCCGGCACCCGCGTCGAATGCCTCGCCCACTTCGATAATTCAAAGGACAACCCCTTCAACCCCGACCCGTCCAAGGAGGTCCGCTGGGGCGAGATGACCTGGGAGGAGATGATGATCGGCTTCCTGGATTACTACTACGAAACCGGCTCCTGAACCTGCAGCCTGTGGCGGTTATGACGGCATGCCAATCGTCCGGGAGTCCCCAAAAGGCCCCCGGACGATTTTTTTCCCTCAAGAGAGGGCACAATCGTTTGCACCTCTTTCCGTCCCGGAGCAAGCAATGCGTTCATGGTGGTGGCATGTATTGGGCGCGGGCTTTCTCATGGCCTTGCTTTGCCCCGCGCCGCTGCCCGCCCAGGAAGAACCTCCACGAACGGCCGACTACCAAGGCCTCGAGCCCAGGTACCTCACGCTCCCCGAATGCCTTGAAATCGCACTGAAAAACCAGCCCCGCATCCACGCCGAGCTCTCCAGCCAGGAATCGGCGCAAATCACCGCCCGCTTCCTGAACAAGCTGGCCCCGCTGGGCAAGCTGCAGCCGGCTTTGGGGGCCCGCATCGACCAGGCGAACCTGGGCCTCACCCGCGCTCAGGCCGCAGTCGATCAGCAGGTGGAAGAGACTTTCTACTCCGTCCGCCGCGCCTTCTACACCCACATTTACGCCCGCCGCGTGCTCGACATCGCCAAGCCGCTCGAAACGGCGGCTCGTCGCACCGAAAATGCCCTGCTGCTCAAAAAACGCATCGGCCTCTTGCTCGAACCCGTGGCCAATCTCGAGAAACTCGAGGAGACCATGGGCAAGCCCTTCACCGATATTTTTCTGGGATTGCCAGGTCCCAATCTCGCTCAGGAACCCATCATCCGCAGGGCCTTGCGCGAAATCGCATGGACCACCGCCAACGAGCGCATCCTCGCCCGCCTGCACTTCGAACACTCCCAGATCAAGAAAAAAGTCAATGAGGCGGAAGCGGGGGCGCGTCAGTCCATCGCCCTATTGGGCGAGGAAATGGGAGGCTTCACCCGACTGGGTTTTCAACCCCTGCCCGCCGTCAATTCCCTGCCCATGGCCGGCCCCAGGCTCGATCTGAATGAGCTCCTCGATCTGCTCGACAACAATTCCGGCGAGCTGATTCAAATCCGAGCCGGACGCGCCGCAACCGAGCTGGAAGTACGGGCCCAAAGGCAAATCGCCCCGCTGCGCGGCCTCGTTGGCACCTTCGCATCGGCCACCGACACCAAGACGGTTCCCCTGCCCACGCCCGAGCGCGGCGACGAGTTCCGCCCCTCCGTTGTTGGGTTCGAGACACCGACCAATCTTGCCGGCCCGCGCCGCGTCCGCATCGCCCGGGCCAATGCCCTGGCCGATCGCGCCCGCAGTGTCGAGGAATCCACCCGCAACCTGCTGCGCCTGCAGATGCGCGTCACCCATGAAGACTACATGGATATCCAGGCCGACATCGGCAACTTCGAGGCAGATGCCAAGGCGGCCCGCCCCCTCTTCACCCAACTGACCGGCGGTCTGCTCAATCTCGAGGAAAGCGGCCTCCTGGCCTCCACCGGCACCCTTCTGGCCGACCTGGAAAAGGCCCATTTCGACCGCGCCGTGCTGCTCGCCGATCTCATCCGGCAGACCGGGGGAGCCCTCCAGGTGGACATCGACCACTGGACCAACGGGTCTGCCCCCCTGGAGTCCACCGTCCTGCCCTGATGTGGGTCAGTTCGATGCAGCAAAGGCCCCGCAAAGGGCTCAGGCTGCCGGACGCCCTACCAGGTCCACCAGGCTTTCCGGGATCGGTTCGCTGCCGGCGCCATAAAGTTCCAGCACCACATCCACCACCCGCGAATAGGCCGAGGCCGAACCCCACGGGCACTCCCCCTCCGGAATATTGAGCGGGCTAATCATCAGGGTCAAACGGGGATCACACGGCCCGCCCTGCGCCATCATCGTGGCGTAATCCATTCCCACCGAAAGGGCGGCCAGCAACACCGCCGGGCTGGCTACGGGCCAGTCGTGGCTAGGCATGACTGGTACCCGGAACAGCGGGGGGCAACCACCACCCGCAGGCTGCCCAAATCTGCCTGAGCCCCGGTCCGGGGTATTTGTCCCCCATTCCCAGGGTCTCCGGCAGTCCAAGGGGCCATCAACAAGTGGGATGGGCCCAAAATCCCATCACAAACCAGTTAATCCCCGTTCGGGGAAGGATGTGACAGCAATTTTACGCGTTGGCCCGGTTTCAGGCCCACACAGCCGGCACAGATTACCAGCGCAGGCCGTTTTTTGCCCGTTTTACCGCCAGTTTTCTCAAAAAAGAAACCCTTGCTTCGGCCCGGTGTCCGGCGACGGATCCCCTGGCTTGGCCGGCTCCAGACACGCCGGGCCATCGTTTCGCACCGCATTCACCACCGTGCTCACCGGAAAATACTCAAACCCCTCCGGCGGCCAGGGCGCCAAAAAATCAGCCAGCTTGCCCCGGACATTCTCACCCGGATCCAGCCACCGGTCCGACCGCTCCTCATCCAGAACAATCGGCGCCCGGTGGTGGCACCACGCCATCCACGGTGGTGCGGCATGGTTGACCAGGGTCACCGTCTCCAGCGCCTCACCGGTTGCCGGATGGATCCACCGGTCAAACAAGCCGGCAAAGGCGAACGGCTCGCCCCCTGCCAGGCGGAAATGAAAAGGCGTCTTGGGCGATTTGCCAGAAAAATCACCGTTGGGAGCGTGCCACTCATAAAACCCGTCCGCCAGGATCAGGCACCGGCTGGTACCCACCAGGTTCCGGAAAGACGGTTTTTCCAGCAGCGTCTCCCCGCGCGCGTTGATCATCCGCGCCGCGCCCGAGGTGTCCGCAGCGAACCGGGGAACCAGCCCCCACCGCAGCCAGGCCGGCTGAACCCTGCCCTCCTCCCACCGCAGGCACAAAACGGGCTGCGTGGGCGCGATGTTATAGCGCGGCTTGCGCTCTTTGGGCCAATCCATCCGATGAAACCGGCTGGACAGGGCCCGGTCGGTGGCCACCAGGCTGAATCGGCCGCACATGGTGCAAGAATCCCCCCCAAACTGCTAATAATTACAGCAGGATACAGCCGCGACTGGTTGGCCCGTGCGGATGGTTGATTATTGGATATTTTCGGAAATTGGAGAGCAAACGCCGTGAGCGCCCCCGAGAAGATGGAGTTCCGTACCGAACTGAAGCAGCTGCTGCACCTGATCACCCACTCCCTCTACTCCAACAAGCGGGTCTTC
>DKBS01000209.1:0-1264 GCA_002451275.1 Planctomycetaceae bacterium UBA6894
AGAAAAGAAAGCATCTGGATTCCTTGGCTGGCACTAAGGATGGCCGGCGATCTGCCAACAGTCCGATTCCCCGGGAAACGGTGCGCTTTCCGGGTGGAGGGCCACCCTTCGGAATGGCTTGCCGGAACCATAGGTTATTTTTTCGCGCGGGGCGCAAGAAAACGGATGGTTCCCGCGCCCTGCCCGTTGGTTTATTTTTTCCCCAGGACCGCCCCGCAGGCACGTCGCAGGTATTCCTGATTTCTCCAGTCCCCGCTCGAGCCCGTTTGACGGATCACCACCCGATCCAGGCTGGGCACATAGGCAATCAATTGCCCTCCCGATCCAGGCTGGTAACCGGCCTCCGCAGGAATATAGCCACCCCTGTGGATGCCATGCCCTTTCAGATTTGCCCACCATTCTCAACTGTGTGAAAACAACCTCGAACTGATCGTGAACCACATTTCATCCACACTGGGTGAGTCGGTGGTTTTTGCCGTCTCGCGCACAAACCATTCCGGTCGCCTCCACCATTTCCGCAGCGACTCCAACCCTTATAGATCTATCCCCCCTCATTGGTGATGGTCCCGAAACAGCACTGATTCTGATCCAATCCAGCCCGATGGGCAGATCATGGTTCCCAAAAGGTTCGAAAAAGGATGGTTTGCCCCACCTACACTGTTGGGAGTCAGTGCAAGGCAACCTGGGGAAGGCCGTGGATTTTCAAACTTTCATACGCAGGTTTTTGGCCAACAGCGATGGCTCTCCCTTCTGGGCAAAGGCCTGGCTTGCCGCGGCCGGTGCTTACAACTTGGTCTGGGGCGCAGTCACCATTCTGTTTCCGCATGTGCTGTTTGACTGGACCGGCGCAACACGCCCCAGTTACCCCGAGATTTGGCAGTGTGTCGGTATGATTGTCGGCGTCTACGGCGTGGGCTACCTGATAGCCGCCACCAGGCCCAGGGTTCACTGGCCCATCGTTCTGGTCGGCCTCTTGGGCAAGATTTTCGGTCCCATCGGTTTCGCCAAGGCGCTCTATGACGGAGTTTTCCCCCCGCTTTTTGGTCTGACCATCCTCACCAATGATCTCCTGTGGTGGGTGCCCTTCAGTCTGATCTTGCTCGACGCCTTCCGACACCACGCCCGCAAGTCTGCGGAAGTAAATCCATGAACCATCTGGTTCTGGACGGGGTCCTCCTGCTCCATTGTGCATCCACCTGGTACATGGTGGGCCTTATCTGGTTTGTCCAGGTGGTACACTACCCGTTGTTTGCAAGCGTGGGAG
>DKBS01000209.1:1602-11845 GCA_002451275.1 Planctomycetaceae bacterium UBA6894
TGACGGTTCTCCTGCTGCTGCTCCCCATGGGCGATCATGGCCCGGGGTGGATGGAAATGGCGGGCGCACTCCTGCTGGCCTTAGTCTGGTTTTCTACCTTCCTGATCCAGGTTCCTTGCCATGAAACGCTGGCCGTGTCGTTCCAGGCCCAGGTCCACCGTCGCCTGGTTGCAACTAATTGGATCCGCACGGTTGCCTGGACCCTGCGGGGCATGCTGGCCCTCGCCATGCTGCGGGCATGACCTGTGCGCTGCAGGCGTGTCCGGCAGCGCTCGATTGGCCCGTTCAAAAGATGGCTTCAAAAGGTGACAAGGTGGCAATCTGCCGGCTTTATGCTTGACTTCAGGGCATTCCCCGTTGGAACATAGGAGGATACCCGGTTGGAGGCTGGGTTACCCATTTCTAGGTTTCCATCCACGGATTGGCTCTTTCTATTGCCAATCCCGCACTCATGGCGGCGTTATTTTCGAATCAACCGGTGGTGGCTAACGGAGAGACACCATGATTCAGACCGCGATGCAGGTAGACTGGGGAGCTTCGACCCCCGATTGGGATGACCAGACCGTTTTGGAATTGCAACTGCTTTTGCCAGCCAGCCAGGCGTCAGCCTTGGAGGAGCTTGGCCATTTGCAAGGGCTGAGCGTGGGCGGCATGATTCGCCAGATCATTAGCGATCGCCTGCAACAGGCCCTAGTATAGGTTCTTTTCCTCGCTTGCGCCGCAACATCCCGACGGGATGCGGCTCTTTTATCTACCCGCCATCAGAGATGCCGGCACAGGCGCTTCAATGGTCACCTGCTGGTGGCTGATCGGATGCCGGAACACCACCCGGCGGGCGTGCAGCCAGTATCCTCCGTCCCCCGGCAGGCCTGGGGATTCCGTTTTGGGCACGCCCCCGTGCGTGTACAGCGGATCCCCCACCAGCGGATGCCCGACCGAGGCCAGATGGATTCGGATCTGGTGCGGCCTGCCCGTTAGCAGATCTACCTGAAACAGCGTGCTGTCCAGTCGGTGCTCCACCACCCTGGCGACACTGCGCGATGGTTTGCCCGCCGTGTTGGCGGCAAATACCTTACCCAGCCGGGGGTGATGCATTTCCCCGATGGGGGTTCGGATGTCGAGCAGGTCTTGATCCGCAATCCCGCTACCCAGGGCAAGGTACTGCTTTTCCATCCCGGACCAATCCCGCAGGAGCCGCGAGGTGGCTTCGGGAGTCAGGCCAAACAGCACCACTCCGCTGGTCGCCCGTCCCAACCGGTGCAGCGGTCGCGCGGCGGGGAATTCCCTGAGCACCAGGCTGAGCAGGGTGTTCTGGAAAAAACCAGCCCCCGGAAGGGTGGGCAGCCCGCTCGGTTTGTCCACGGCTACCAGTTGGTCATCCTGCCACAGCACCGTGTAGGACTGGGGAGTTTCCTCCTCGGTCCACCCCGGCCGGTTCCACACCAGCACCTGCCCGGGGCGCAGGGAAAGATTCGCGCCGATCACCGAACCGTCCAGCTCCAACTCTCCGTCAGCCAGCCGCTGTGCCCATTCCGTCTCGTTGGAATGGCTGAAGTTTTGTGCCAGATAGGCAAGCAGGGGAATATTTTTTCCCTCCGGCCCAATCACATGGCGATAGCGGTAACCCTGGTTCAGCATGCCCCCATCCTGGCCGATGCGGCTGGCGGTTCAACCACCGGGGGCCACCGCTACCCCCGCCACGGATCCGGGATTGCTACCTGCCCATCGCGGGTCCACAGGGCAAACGCGGTCCGGGGCAAACCATGAGCCGGGCTGCCTGTTTGGGACCGGTGAAGGCCCGCCCGGTCATTTCGTGGTGTATTTGTACAGGTGTTCGTCAGTGCGCAGGTACAGGGTTCCCTCGTCAAAGGCAGGCGAGGCCAGCGTGCGGCCGGTCACCCGGTTCTTTCCCAGCACCTTGAACTGCTTCCCCGGTTGCAGCCAGGTTGCTCCGCCCTCCTCGTTCAGCAGCAGAATTTTGCCGTTCACCAGGTACAGGGAGGCCGAATAGTTGCCGTCCACCCGCTCCATCCAGTGTCGCTCGCCCGTTTTCACATCCACGCACGAGGCGATCCCCTTGTCGGAGACAAAATAGAGCTCATCTCCCACCAGCAGCGGTGTCGGGGTGCTGGGCGCTCCCTTTTTCAGCCGCCAAACGATGTGGCTGTCAGTCACATCGCCCATCCCGCCCAAGCGGGCAGCAATCAGCTCGGGATTGTCGTAGTCGTGGTTGTAGATCACCATCCCGTGGGTGATGGTGGGTTGCGGCACCACCGACCAGCCGGGTGCCAGCACTTTCCACAGCTCCTTGCCGGTGGCCAAGTCGTAGGCCGCGAAGTGGTCCGGACCCGGGGCCATCACCTGGGCCTGTCCATTCACCACGGTCACCTTGGGGGTCACGAAGGAATGGCTGATTTTCGCGGCAACCGACCGCGGGGTTTTCCAAGCCACCTTGCCGGTGGCCGCATCCAGCGCGGCGACAAACGGCTCCTTGCTGCCGTCGCACACAATCGCCAGCTTGCCATCATGCAGCACGGGGGACCCGCCGCTGCCATGCAATGGCGGATAAACCAGTTCCGTGCAAAGCCATTCAGTGGATCCATCCTTGGCGGAGAGCCGAGCCGTTCCCAGCGTGCCGAAGTGCACGAACACCGAATGGTCTTTCAATATCGGAGTCGGGCTGGCGTGGCTGTTCTTGGTGTGGATGGAGGGCGCCTTGTCCACCTTCCGCACTTCGCGGTCCCACACGGTTTTCCCGCTGACCGCGTCCAGCGCCAGCGCCCGCAGGGACAGGCCTTCCCCCTGCTTCACCGCCGTGGTCAGGTACACCTTCCCGTCACCCAGCACGGGGGATGACCAGCCCAGCCCGGGGATGGCCACTTTCCACGCCACATTTTTCGTGTCCGACCATTCCTCGGGAATGTTTTTGGCGGCCACATGGCCATTGGCGTCCGGGCCCCGGAACTGCGGCCACTGGTTCAGGCACAAGGTGGATGCTGCTATCAATTCCAGAAGCATGGCGCAAAACCTCAACAATTGCGTGCGATGCGATTAACGGGCGGGACGCCTGGACATTGGGGCCGATTCCATCCCCAACGCGCCCAGGGCATTGGGGTCCGAGTGTACCACGATTCAGGGGAGGTATCATTCCATGAAAAAAGACTTTTTGCCCAGCCCCGCCCGCTCAAAAAAGCAGAAAAAGAGTGCGCCAGAACCGTCTGGGCGGGGTGCAAAACCTTTCGGGCTGAATTAAACTGCCAAGGTATTACTCCTCAGGCGATTTCCGGAACTGGCCCATGTATTCAGCAACTCTCGGCGAATTCCTCGGCACCACGATCCTGATTCTCCTGGGCGGTGGTGTCTGTGCCGCCGTCACCCTCGAAAAATCCTACGCCAAAAACGCTGGATGGATCGTGGTCACCGCCGGCTGGGCCTTTGCGGTCGCCTGCGGCATCTTTGTTTCCAAGGCATTCGGCGGACCCGGAGCCTTGAATCCTGTCGGTCCCTTGGCTGATATCGCCCAGGGCAAAGGGGAACTAGTTGCCAATCTGGGAATGATCGCCGGTGAATTCGCCGGCGCCTTCACCGGCGCCGTTCTGGTATGGCTGCACTACCTGCCCCATTGGGCTGAAACTTCCAGCGCTCCCGCCAAGCTGGGCGTCTTCTGCACCGCGCCGGCCATCCGCGATCCCAAGGCTAATTTTTTTAGCGAGGCACTGGGCACTTTCGCCCTGGTGTTCATCGCCTCTGCGGTCACCAAAGAGGAATTGGGCGTTGCCACCGGGCCTCTGGTGGGCATGGTGGTTTGGGCAGTCGGTCTCGGTTTGGGTGGCACCACCGGTTACGCCATCAACCCAGCCCGCGATTTCGGTCCGCGCTTGGCCCACGCCCTCCTCCCCATCGCAGGCAAGGGCGGTTCCGATTGGGGCTACGCCTGGATACCTCTTCTGGGGCCATGTGTCGGCGGCTTGCTGGCCTCGCTGGTGATCCGCGCCCTGAACGGTTGACCGCTGTTCCGTATCCAGCCGGTATGGGCGACTGTTTTGGGGACAAGGCCATGGAGTGGCTCGACAACCTTTGTTGGCTGACCGACAGTTACAAAGTCAGTCATTACCGGCAGTACCCGTCGGGCACGCAACGGGTCTATTCGTATTTCGAGTCGCGCACCGGGGCTGTTCACCCCTCTACCATCTTTTTTGGCCTGCAATACTGGCTGAAACGGTACCTGTGCGGTCAGGTGGTCACCCGCGACAAGGTCGATTCCGCCGAAAAATTGTTCCAGGCTCATTTCGGCCAAAGCCTGTCCAATGCTGCGGGATGGCGCCACATCCTCGAGCACCATGGCGGTCGCCTCCCCCTGGAAATCAAGGCGGTCCCCGAGGGCACGGAGGTTCCCGCCTCGAATGTGCTGATGACCGTGGAGAACACCGATCCCCGGTGCTTCTGGCTGACCAACTATGTCGAAAGCTTGCTGGTGCAGGTGTGGTACCCCTGCACGGTGGCTACCCAAAGCCGCGCCATGCGGGCCGTGATCTACCGTTATCTTGAGCAAACCGGCGACCCCGCCTCCATCGCCTTCAAGCTCCACGATTTCGGCTTCAGGGGTGTCACCTGTCCCGAGCAGGCGGCCCTGGGCGGCGCGGCCCATCTGGTCAATTTTCAAGGCACCGACAACCTGGCCGCCGTGGCCATGCTGCGCGCCTTCTACCACGAGGAATGCGGCGGTTTTTCCATCCCGGCGGCCGAGCACTCCACCATCACCTCCTGGGGCAGGGGCCATGAGGTTGATGCCTGCCGCAACATGCTCGACCAATACCCCACCGGCACGCTGGCCGTGGTCAGCGACAGCTACGACATCTTCAACTGCTGCGCCAACATCTGGGGCGGGGTGCTCAGGGATCAGGTGCTGGCCCGTGACGGGGTGCTGGTCATCCGTCCCGATTCGGGCGACCCCCCGGTGGTGGTGGTCCGGGTGCTCGAGATCCTGGGCGAAAAATTCGGCTGCACCACCAATGCCAAGGGCTTTCGGGTCTTGCACCCCAAGGTCCGCGTCATCCAGGGGGATGGTATCGACTACCGCATGCTGGGCCTCATCCTGGAGGCGATGGCCGCCGCCGGATGGTCTGCGGATAACATCGCCTTCGGTTCAGGTGGTGGACTGCTGCAGAAAATCAACCGCGACACCCAGCGCTTTGCCTTCAAGTGCTCGTCCATCACGGTGGATGGCCAGACCCGCGATGTCTTCAAGCAACCGGTCACCGATGCCGGCAAACAGTCCAAGGCCGGCCGGTTGAAGTTGGTGCGCCACGAGGGCTCATTCCACACGGTGCCGGCTTCCGATCCGCGGCCCGATGCGATGCAGGTGGTGTTCCGCGACGGTGAGCTACTGGCCGACCAAACCCTGGCCGAAATTCGCCAGCGTTGAGGCCTGCCCTTCCCCGGGGCTGCTAAATGGGGCGGCTCGTTGCTCCGGAACCTGCCCGCAAGGCAAGAACTAGGCTTTGCCTGAAGGCCGCCCGGGTTGGTGCGCAAACGAGCCAATCGGTCTGGCCAGCTTGGTCAACTCCACCAGCAGCACCGGTGCCAGCGAACAGCCAAAAACCAGGGCCCAATCGCCAGGGCTCAGGGGGGCCGTCCGAAGGACCATGCGCAAGAAGGGCAGTTGCACTGCTGCCAACTGTAAAAACAGGCACACCACGACTGCGGTCCACAGCCACCCGTTGCTGAAAAACTGCCGGTCAAAGGCGGAACGAACCCGCGACCGCGCGTTGAAGGCGTGAAACACCTGGGCCAGCGCCATGGTCATGAAAGCCACCGTCACGGCCCGATCCAGTCCGGCACCCTCCGTCCCATGCCATGCCATCGCCAAACGGAAGGCGATCAGCGTCATCCCGGCCAGAATGGCTCCCTGCCAGGCGATCAGTCCCAGAAACGGCAGACTGACCAGGGGTTCCCGCGGGTTGCGGGGGGGCCGCCGCATCGTGTCAGGGGAGGAGGGTTCCACCGCCAGGGCCAGGGCGGGAAAGACATCGGTGATCATGTTCAGCCACAGGATCTGCAGCGCCGCCAGGGGCAGGGGCCAGCCCAGCAGAAGGGCGAGAAAAACCACCAGAATTTCTGCAAGGTTGCAGGAAAAAAGATAGTGGATAAAGCGTATAATATTCGAGTAGATAATACGCCCCTGGTCCACTGCGGCGACAATACTGGCAAAGTTGTCGTCAAGGATGATCATGTCCGAGGCTTCCTTGGCCACCTCGGTTCCCTTGATGCCCATCGCCACGCCGATGTCGGCCTTCTGCAGGGCGGGGGCGTCGTTGACCCCGTCGCCGGTCATGGCGACGATCTCCCCTTGCGCCTGAAGCGCCTCCACGATGCGCAGTTTGTGCTCGGGGGAGACCCGGGCGAACACCGAGGCCTCCCCGGCAAGGCGTCGCCAGCCATCCGCGTCCAAATTTTTCAATTCCTTGCCGTGCGCGGCGCGTGTCAGGTGGCCTTCGGGGTCGCGGTCCAGTCCCAGTTGCCGAGCGATTTCCCGGGCCGTCGCCAACTGGTCTCCCGTGATCATGATGGTGCGAATGCCTGCTTGCTTGCAGGTGGCGATGGCGGCTTTGGCCTCCTCCCTCAGCGGGTCGATCATCCCCACCAGCCCGACAAACACCAGGTCCCCCTCCAGATGCTCGTCCCGCCAGTCGGCGCCCAATTCCTTGTAGGCCAGGGCCAGCACGCGCAGCGCCCTTCCGGCCAGTTCCTCGTTGGCCGCCTGCAGCTTCTGGCGGTTCTCCGGTATCAGCGGAAACACGCCTTCCGGGGTGAGCTGATGCCGGGACGAATCCAGAAGGACCGAGGGAGCCCCCTTGATGTAGGCTACGCACTTCCGTTCCGGCGTCCGGTGGATGGTAGTCATCCGCTTGGTTTCGCTGGTGAATGGCACTTCGCCCAGGCGCGGGTACAGATGCTCAAGCTGCTCGTGGGAAAGGCCCGCTTTGGCTGCGGCCACGATCAGGGCCCCCTCTGTCGGATCCCCCAAAACCACCGTCTCCCCATCCACCTCGTCCAGCGTCGCATCCCCGCACAGCGCGCCGATGCGCAAGGCTGTGGTCAAAACACTGTCCGCCCCCGCATCCAGGTGCCGCCTTCCCTCCAGGAAGGCTCCCGTTGCGGTGTAGCCACTGCCAGTCACCTCAATCAGACGATCACCCAGGTGGTAGGCACTCACCGTCATTTCATTGCGTGTCAGCGTCCCGGTTTTGTCCGAGCAGATCACCGTGGTTGATCCCAGGGTCTCCACGGCGGGCAACCGCCTCACCAGGGCGTTCCTGCGGGCCATCCGTTGCATCCCGATGGCCAAAGTCATGGTGGCCACCGCGGGTAACCCTTCCGGCACTGCGGCAATCGCCAGGGATATGCCCACTTCCAGCATCTGCCAAAAGGGGTTCCCCCGCAGCCAGCCGCAAAGCACAATCACCCCGCACAGGGTCAGCACGATCCAGATCAGGGTGTGTCCCAACTGGGTCAGCTTCCGCTCCAGGGGCGTCTCGTCTGATTGCCCTTCCTCGATCAGGGCCCCAATATGCCCCATCTGGGTGGCCGAACCGGTGGCCGTCACGATCATCCGGCCCCGTCCCTCGGTGGCTGTCGTACCCAAAAAAGCCATGCAGGTCCTGTCGGCCGGCATCGCGTCGGCATCGTCAACCGGTTCGATTTGTTTGCTGACGGTGGTCGATTCCCCGGTCAAGGCGGCCTCATCCGTCTGCAGCCGGGCCGCTTCCAGAATGCGGCCATCCGCCGGAACACAGCAGCCGGCGGCGAGGATGACAATATCCCCGGGTACCAGGCCCTCCGCCTCGATTTGCCGCTCCTCCCCCGAACGGACCACATGCGCCACAGGCACGATCTGCTTGTGCAGGGCGGCCAGCGCGCTTTCTGCCTTCCATTCGGTCAGGAAACCAAAGAGGGCGTTGAGGACAATCACCACCAAAATAGCCGCGCCTTCCAGGTTTTCCCCTGTCACAAAGGCAAGCAGCGCAGCCACCACCAGCAGCCCCACCATCAGGCTGTGGAATTGCACCAGAAAGATCAGCCAGGCGGATCGTCCATGCCTGTGGCGGAGGGCGTTGGGCCCATGCACCTTCAGCCGAGCCTCAGCCTCACGCTGATACAGCCCACGTTCCGGGTCGGTCCGCAACCGTCGGGCAACCTCGGTGCCCGTCAGCGAGTGCCATGCCACATCCGGGGCGGCCTTCCCGGCTGGATGGTCTTCAGGATTGCTGCCCGGCTTCGTCATGGTTGGTGGCCCTTTCGCGGTCGATCCACCTGACTAGGCTCCAAGGTCGCCAGTGCTTTTCTTTCCCGTATCGATCCGCACCCACACCACCAGCAACGCCAGCGCCGCCAGCGGGGCCACTCCCGTCGCAATCAGCGGCACATCATAGGAGCCGGTTTGCTTGATGTGTTCACCTATCGCCCCCTGCATCCGCCCCACCACCACCCAGGAGGCGGCTGACAACAACCCGGACAGCATCCCCATGTGCCGCGGTGGTAGTTCCTGCACCAGTGCGTAGTACTGCGGGTGGGCCCCCAGCGAGCCGGCACCCACCAGCACCAGCGTCAAAAGCAAAAGCGGTCCACGCTCCAAGGCGGGCACCACCACCGAAAGGGCCACCAAGGCCGTGCACCCGGCAAAGCTGGCCAGTCGCGCCCAATGGATGGAGACCCCCCGGGCCGTCAGCAGGCTCACCACCGCGCCAAAGAATAGGCACCCGATATCCGCGACGATGTAGTAGCCCGAGGTGAAATAGTTGGCCGCCGCCTCGGAATAATGGTGGTATTCCTTCAGGTATTTGGGCAGCCATGCCCGCTGGAACTGCCAGGCCAGGCTAATGGTGACCACGATGGTTCCCAGCGTGATCACCTGGTAAAGAAACCGGGCCGTATCCGGTGGTCCGGCCGTGCCATCCTTTTCCAGAGCCGGTTGGTAACGCAAATCCTCCGACCGAAGTAGGGTGAACCACAGCGGTACCCACGCCAACCCGATCAGCCCGATGATGAAGAAGGGGGCCTGCCAGGGAAGGCCCATAGCCCGAATTCCCTGAATCACCAAGGGGGTCAAAATCGCCCCAAGCGACGCCCCGCTTTGCAGGATGCTGTTGCCCAGCGGCCGTTGCTTGTCCGTGAGAATATTGCGGGCCGTCAGCAAGGCGCAGGGCCAATGCCCCGCCTCGCAAAAACCCAGCACGGTCCTGCACAGGAACAGCCAGCGAAATTCTCCCAGACCCGGACTGTCCGTATCGCCAAAAGCTGCTGCAATGCCGGGCCAACTGGCCAGGGGCGATGCCACCCCTGCCAGCGACCAGCCAGCCAGCACGGCCGGGTACAGGCGCATGGGCCCGATGCGGTCCGCCAGAAAACCGAAGAAAATGCCGCCCGCCGCGAAGGCGTAGCTGAACCATTCTTCCAAATGGCCGTAACGCCCGTCATCCAGGTTGATGTCAGCCTTGAGCTGGGTTGCCGTCAGCGACAGCGTTTGCCGGTCCATGTAGTTGAGCATGGTCGCCAGCAGCAGCGCACCGCACATCCACCATTTCCACGACTCTTTGGGCGCGTTCATGGCCGGTCACCGTGGATTGCTGTGGAGGAAGATCCGTTGGGCGATCTGGTACAGGTCATCCTTCCAGACCCGGAAGTCGTGGCCGCCGTTCGGGATCAACCGGTACACATGCGGGACCTTCTTCTCCTCCAGCATCCGGTGCACACCCTGGCTGATCCGGAACAGGCCATCCTTATCACCACACGACACATACAGCAGGCGCAATGTGGCTGCGGCTTTTTCGTGGTCCTGGATCAGTTCGGCCGGCGGTCGGGTGTTGGGTGCTGAGGAAAAACCACCCACCCAGGCGAAGGTGTCCAAATGACCCAAGCCAAAATTCAAAGCCTGCCCGCCTCCCATCGATAGCCCGAACAAGGCCCGGCTCTCCCGGTCCGCGCGCACCGGGTAGTTTTTCTCGATGAAGGGGATCAGGTCTGTCAGCAACTCCTGTTCAAACCGGGCGAAGGCGGGCGATTGCTTCGGGATCGGATCCCTTGCTGTCAGATCTTTCGAGGCCCGTCCGTTCGGCAGCACCACAATCATCGGCACCACTTTCTTGTCCGCGTACAGGTTGTCCAGAATGATGTCCGGTGCCCCGTTGCGCGCCCACTCGTTTTCATCCCCACCGATACCGTGCAGCAGGTACAGCACCGGATA
>DKBS01000209.1:12135-25376 GCA_002451275.1 Planctomycetaceae bacterium UBA6894
ACGGTGGTGGATTCATATTCCACCGTCTCCAGCTTGCCCCGCTCGATCCCGTCCCGCCGTTTGTCAAACCCCGCAGGGGCTGCGGCAATGGAGGCACCCTGTTCCACCTGTACTACCGTTTCTTCTGCAACCATGGCGGCCGAGGAAGTCACGGACAGGAAAATCCAGATGTTTGACCAGGTGAGCCAGCCCATGGTGTAGAACCTTTCGAAGCGCGTTTATTCCCAAAGCATCTGCCGCATTCCTTGCAGTTATACGCTATCTCCGCCTTTGGGTGGGCCGGCGGACCGCTGGGATTTTGGCCGGATGGCAATGGAGTACCGACCAGATAAAAAGTTACCAGCCGGACACCCCTAGGGCGCCCGGCTGGTGAAGCCGCACAGAAAGCCGGTCAGACCGTGAGCAGCTCTGCTTGATTCGGGAAGATTCCCAACAATTCCCTTAGCGTTGGCTGCTCGCCACCTTTTTCACCCCCAGGCGTTCAGCCGGTGGCAGGTCGAAACGGTCCAGGTTCATCACCTTGGTCCAGGCCGCCACAAAGTCTTCGACAAACTTTTTCTTGGCGTCATCCGAGGCGTACACCTCCGAGATGGACCGCAGTTGGGAATTGGAGCCAAAGATCAAATCCACCCGGCTGCCGGTCCATTTCACCTTGCCGGTTTTCCGGTCCCGGCCCTCATAGAAGTGGTCACACATCTTCGATTTTTGCCAATCGGTGCCCATGTCGAGCAGGTTGACAAAGAAATCATTGGTCAGCACTTCTGGCCGGTTGGTCAGCAGGCCAAGCTGGGGATAGCTGCTAGTGGTGTTCAGTACCCGCAGCCCGCCAACCAGAACCGTCATCTCCGGCGCGGTCAGGTTCAGCAGATGTGCGCGATCCACCAGTTGCTCCTCCCCCGGCCTGTCCTGCTTCTTGGCAAAGTGGTTGCGGAAGCCGTCCGAGGTCGGCTCCAGCACCGCGAACGATTCCACATAGGTCATCTCCTGGGTGGCGTCCGTCCGGCCCGGATAAAACGGCACCTGCACCGGGTGGCCGCCTTTCTTTGCCGCTTCCTCCACCGCCGCGCACCCGCCCAGCACGATCAGGTCGGCCAGGGAGATCTTCTTGCCATCGGTTTGCTTGCTGTTGAAGTCTTTCTGAATCTTCTCCAGGGTCTGCAGCACCTTGGCCAACTCCGCAGGCTGGTTCACTTCCCAGTCCTTCTGCGGTGCCAGACGTATGCGCGCGCCGTTGGCTCCACCGCGTTTGTCCGTTCCCCGGAAGGTGGAAGCGGATGCCCACGCCGTCGATGCCAGTTGGGAAACAGTCAAACCCGATTCCAGAACGCTGCGCTTCAGAGCCTCAATGTCCTGGGCTTCCACCAGCTTGTGGTCCACCGGCGGCACCGGGTCCTGCCAGACAAACGGCTTGGGAACCGTTGGGCCCAGGCAGCGCGAGACCGGCCCCATATCGCGGTGGGTCAGCTTGTACCACGCCTTGGCGAACGCGTCGGCGAACTCCTTCGGGTTCTTCTGGAATCGGCGGGAGATCTTCTCGTATGCAGGATCCATGCGCAGTGCCAGATCGGTGGTGAACATCATGGGCGCGTGCGATTTCGCCTTTTCATGGGCATCCGGTACCGTGCCTTCGGCCGAGGGGTCCTTGGGCTTCCATTGCCATGCCCCGGCCGGGCTCTTCACCAGGGTCCACTCGTAACCGAACAGGTTTTCAAAATACCCGTTCGACCACTGGGTCGGCGTCGAGGTCCAGGCACCTTCCAACCCGCTGGTGATGGTGTCCTTGCCATACCCCTTGCCGAGCTTGTTCTTCCATCCCAGCCCCTGTTCCTCAATGCTGGCCCCTTCGGGCTCTGGGCCAACCAGGTCCTTGGGATTGGCTGCCCCGTGCGCTTTGCCGAAGGTGTGACCTCCCGCGATCAGCGCCACCGTTTCCTCATCATTCATCGCCATCCTTTTGAAGGTCTCACGAATGTCTTTCGCGGCCGCCAGGGGGTCCGGCTTGCCGTTGGGGCCCTCGGGGTTCACATAGATCAAACCCATTTGCACCGCGGCCAGTGGGTTTTCCAGCTTGCGATCGCCGCTGTAGCGCTTGTCACCCAGCCACTCGCTTTCGGGGCCCCAGTAAATATCTTCCTGCGGCACCCACACATCCTCGCGGCCGCCGGCAAACCCGGCAGTCTGGAATCCCATCGATTCCAGCGCCACGTTCCCGGTCAGCACCATCAGGTCCGCCCACGAGATCCTCCGCCCGTACTTCTGCTTGATCGGCAGCAGCAGGCGCCGCGCCTTGTCCAGATTTGCGTTGTCCGGCCAACTGTTCAGCGGCGCGAACCGTTGCAGCCCGTAGGAGGCCCCGCCTCGACCGTCCGAAACCCGGTAGGTGCCCGCGCTATGCCACGCCATCCGGATGAAGAAAGGACCGTAGTGGCCATAATCGGCTGGCCACCACTCCTGGGAGGTTTTCATCAACTCCCCGATGTCCTTTTTCACGGCTTCCAGGTCCAGCTTCTTGAATTCTTCCGCGTAGTTGAAGTCAGCCCCCATCGGGTTGCTCAAGGGCGAATTCTGGTGCAAGATCCGCAGGTTCAACTGCTCGGGCCACCAGTCCCCGTTCGTCCTCGCCCCCGCGGCGGTTGGGCGTTCAGAGGCCGGGCGCATGGTTCCGCCAATCACCGGGCACTTGTCTGCCCCCTCGGGTTTCCCCTGACTGACCGGCCGTTCCTGGGCATACAGGGCGCCTGCGACACACACGGCGGCGCAACCGGTTAAGGCGTTTTTGAACAAGGTCTTTTGCATCGGCACCTCTCCGGAAAAATGAAAATCCAATCGGGGCGGAGAGCCCTGAATCAATACTTCAAGAATAGACCCAGCACCAGGGCGGAGGCCAATTCCTTTCGGGCATGCCATTCATGCGTTTCATGCATAGTAAAATTATGGGTCATAAGATGTTTGCATGAAATGGGTTCCGTTCGTCGCTGGCGGTGGTTTCGGGAAACACTCAGTTGCTTGCCGAACAGGGGTCAGGGGTGTTTTCCAGGCACGAAACGCTACCAACCCATGCCCATCCAGCCTTCAGACCCTCCAGTCGTTCTGGTCCGGCTTGCCGAAAGTTTGGGCACGGTTGCAGGTCAGTCGCAGACCATTTACCGTGAATTTCTTGTATTTTTTGGATGGCACCCGGGCACTCGGAGCGAATGACATGGACAAGGCACGGCTGAAGGCTCGCTTGGCCTGCACTTTCAGGCTGATCCTTCTTGGCGGGATAGTTTCAGGGGCCGGCGTGTTTCCCATCAGTGGCGTCCGGGCCCAGGAAACCGTCAAGCCCGCGCAAGGCAAGGCTCCTGCCAGCCTGAAAGCCGAAGGCGAGTGGAAGGCCTCAGCCGCAACCCATGCCGGCATCGAACTCGGCGGCCCGTTCCTGACAAACATGACGCTGAAAATCAAAGGGGACCAGTTCGACCTGCAGGCTGGGCCGATCAAGGAGAAAGGCAAGGCCGAATTCACCAGCGATGCCAAACCTATCAAGCTGAAGCTCACCGCCACCGAAGGAAATAACCAGGGCAAGAACTTGCTCGCTATCTGCGAGCAATCCGGCCCCGACCAGCTCAAGGTCTGCTACACCCTCAAGGGCAAGGAATACCCCAAGGCCTTTGAATCCACCGAGGACAACAAGGCCCTGCTGGTGGTTTACGAACGCGCCAAATAACGCATGACTGCCGACGGGTGCGGTGAGCCGCCCCTTTTGCACCCATTCCAGCCCCGCTGCAACAGTCGGCCCCCCGGTCGATCGTCCCGCGTTGCATGCGTCGGCTTCGGATCGGTTGGTGCCCACCCGCCAAGTTGGCATGAAATCGTCAGGCTTCTGCAAACTCCCCGCCAAACCGTATTCCCATCCATTCCGTTTCCCAGTTAACATGTGGTCACTGTCAGCAGTTCAGGGTGGATGCCGACTCTCCAGCGGCTCTGCCCCTTTCATAGGAACCCTCCCCGGTTTCCTCGACATGTGATTCTGGAGAGATTTCCATGCGACAGGCGTCATGCCTCCTGCCATTTCGCAGGTTTTCCTCCATGTTTCCGCTTGTCCGTTGCGGAGGCGACCTCTGATGGCCATCCGCGTCGGGCTCCACCATGTCACCGAATACCGCTACGACCGGCTGGTGGGTCTGGGGCCCCAGGTGGTTCGCCTGCGACCTGCCCCCCACTGCCGCACTCCCATCGTCAATTATTCCCTCACCGTTGAACCCAAAAAGCACTTCCTCAACTGGCAGCAGGATCCGCACGGCAATTACCTGGCTCGCCTCGTTTTTCCGGAAAAGACTGGCTCCCTGCGGGTGGCGGTGGATCTCACGGCCGACCTCAGCGCCATCAACCCGTTCGATTACTTTGTCGAGGAATATGCCGAAAACTATCCGTTCAGCTATGAGCCAGCCCTGGCCAGGGACTTGGTCCCTTTCCTGGAGTGCCACGGGGCAGGGGATGCCTTTGAGGCATGCCTAAAGTCTGTGGATCAATCCGCCAGGCGCATTACCAATTTTCTTGTCGATCTCAACGCGAAACTGAACCGTGAAATCCGTTATCTCATCCGCATGGAGCCCGGGGTCCAGTCGCCCGATGAAACGCTCACCAAGCGGTCCGGCTCCTGCCGCGATTCTGCATGGCTGATGGTCAACCTGCTGCGCCGTCTGGGCCTGGCCGCCCGTTTTGTCAGCGGATACCTGATCCAGTTGAAGGCGGATGTTCCCTCCCTCGATGGCCCCTCCGGCCCGTCCGAGGACTTCACCGACCTCCACGCCTGGTGCGAAGTCTACCTGCCCGGTGCCGGCTGGGTGGGGCTCGATCCCACCTCCGGTCTGTTCACCGGCGAGGGCCACCTCCCCCTTGCCGCCACGCCCGAGCCTTCCACCGCCGCCCCCATATCCGGGGGCGTGGAAAAGTGCGAATGCGAATTTTCCGTCACCATGTCGGTTCGCCGGGTTCACGAGGATCCCCGTGTCACATTGCCCTATTCCGATGCCCAATGGCAACAGATCGAGGCGCTGGGCAAGTCGGTGGACGACCGCCTCGTCCGAGGTGATGTGCGCCTTACCATGGGGGGCGAGCCCACCTTTGTCTCCCTCGATGACATGGAGGGGGCCGAATGGAACTCCGCCGCCGTCGGCCTGCACAAGCAGCGCTTGAGTGTCGAGTTGATCACCCGCCTGCGCGATAGGTTCGCCCCCGGGGCCCTGTTGCACTACGGCCAGGGCAAGTGGTACCCCGGGGAGTCCCTGCCACGCTGGGCCTACTCGTGCTTCTGGCGCGTTGACGGGCAGCCCATCTGGAAAAATCCTGACCTCCTGGCCAAACCGCACACCCGCGGGGTGGCCAATATCGAGGTTGCCCACCGTTTCATCCACCAGCTTGCGGAAAGCCTGCAGGTCGATTCCCGGTGGGTCTGCCCCGCCCACGAGGATGTCTGGCACGCGATCGAACTCGAGCGCAAATTGCCGGTCGATGTGGACCCCCGCCAATTCGACCCCGACGCCGATGAGGACCGCAGGCGTCTGGCCAGACTCATCGAGTCAGGCGTAACCAAGCCCGTCGGGTACGCCCTGCCGCTCACCCGGGCATGGTGGCAGGCGCGCCCCGCCTCCGGCTTGCGGTGGACCAGCGGTCCATGGCCCCTCCGCGCCGAGCGTCTCTTCCTGGTCCCGGGCGATTCCCCCATCGGCCTGCGCCTTCCGCTCAACTCGTTGCCGCGCGCTTTCCGAGATGGTGCCGAGCTCTACGCGGTCGATCCTTTTGCCGAGCGGCAGCCGTTGCCCGGCTATCAGGAAATCCGCCGGGCCGAAACGGCTATCACCGGGCGCCATCCCCAGGCCAGCATCACCGGCCAGGACAAGGATCATGCCCGTCTACAGATAGGCCCGCCGGAGGGCCTTTCCCCGTCGCAAGGTCCGCCGTCTGGTGTCCCGTTTGTTTCCACCGCCCTTTGCGTGGAGCCCCGCGCTGGAAACCTGCATGTCTTCATGCCCCCCCTGGGTCAGCTGGAAGACTATCTGGAGTTGCTGGCCGAGGTGGAGGCCACCGCCGGGAAACTGGGCCTGCCGGTTATCCTCGAAGGCTACCTGCCGCCGTTCGATCCGCGGCTGAAGGTGCTCAAGGTCACGCCTGACCCGGGTGTGATCGAGGTCAACATCCAGCCGGCTGCCAACTGGCCCGAATTGTGCGCCATCACCCGGGGGGTTTATGAGGACGCCCACCAGACCCGGCTTGGTACCGAGAAGTTTCAGCGAGATGGCCGGCATACCGGCACTGGCGGAGGCAACCACATTGTCCTCGGTGGCGCCAGCCCGCACGACAGTCCGTTCCTGCGCCGCCCCGATCTGCTGCGCAGCATGCTGGCCTACTGGAACAACCATCCCGCGTTGTCCTATATTTTTTCCGGCCAGTTCATCGGGCCGACCAGCCAGTCGCCCCGGGTGGACGAGGGCAGGCGCGACACCCTCCACGAACTCGAGATCGCCTTCCAGCAGATCAGTCCGGGCTTCCGCGCGCCGCCCTGGATGGTCGACCGGGTTTTCCGGCACCTCCTCACCGATATCACCGGCAACACCCACCGGGCTGAATTCTGCATCGACAAGCTGTATTCACCCGACCATGCCAATGGGCGCCTGGGCCTCGTTGAGTTGCGCGGGTTTGAGATGCCTCCCCACGCCCGCATGAGCCTGGCCCAGCAACTGCTGGTCCGGGCACTCGTCGCCCTCTTCTGGGAAAAACCCTACCTGGCCCGCCTGGCCCGCTGGGGTACCGCCCTGCATGACAGGTTCCTGCTGCCGTACCACCTGCGCGCCGACCTGGCCGATGTGTTGCGCGACCTGACTGCCGAGGGTATCGCCTTCGACCCGCGTTGGTTCGAGCCCCACCTCGATTTCCGCTTCCCAAAGATTGGCGAAGTCACCTACGACAATGTCCGCATGGAATTTCGCACCGCCATCGAGCCGTGGTATGTCTTGGGAGAGGAGGCCGGAGGGGGCGGAACCACACGCTATGTGGACAGCTCGCTCGAAAGGCTCCAGATCCTGGTCCAGGGACTCGAGCCGAACAGGCACATGGTTGCCGTCAATGGCCGCGCTGTGCCCCTGGCACCCACCGGTAGCCCGGGCGAATGGGTGGCCGGGGTGCGCTACCGGGCCTGGCAACCCCCCAGTTGCCTGCACCCCACCATCGGCGTCCACACGCCCCTGGTTTTTGACCTCATCGACACCTGGCGCAACCATTCCGTCGGCGGTTGCCGTTATCATGTGGATCATCCCGGCGGTTTAAACCCCGCGGCTTATCCGGTCAACGCCCTCGAGGCTGAATGCCGGCGAGCCGCGCGCTTTATTCCGCATGGGCACACGGCCGGTCCGTTGAATATCCGCAGGGAAACTCCTTCGCCCGAGTTTCCCTGCACGCTAGATTTGCGCGCCATTCCGGGCTGACAGCCTTCTCTCCCTGGTTTTTGACCCCATGTCCCAGATTTCTCCCGAGACGCCGCCGGCCAATGATTGGACCCGCCCCCGTCCGGGTGGTTCATTCGGTCGCGATCCGGCGGTTTTTGAGGAAGCCATCGGCCCCGATGGCAAAACCCGCAAGGGCTGGACCCGGCTCCTGGAGGCCTCGGCGAAGCTTTCCCCCGCTGAATTGGCGACTCGGGCGGCTCAGGCGGACAACCAGCTCTGCGAAAACGGCGTCAATTTCAATGTTTTCCATGATGGCACCCGCCTGCAGCGGCCCTGGCGTCTCGACATCCTCCCCATGGTCATGGAAGCGGCCGAGTGGGCCCGCCTCGATCGGGGGCTTTCCCAGCGGGCCCGCCTGCTCGACTTGATGGTGGCCGACTGCCATGGCCCCATGCGCCTTATCCGCGACAAGGTCATCCCCCCCGAGGTGCTCCACGCTCACCCCGGTTTCATGCGCCCCTTTTGGAATGTCACCCAGGCTGGCCAGGGCTGGATCACGCTCTATGGGGCCGAGTTGGCCCGCGCCCCCTCCGGCGAATGGCGCGTCATGGCCGACCGTACCGATAGCCCCTCGGGTCCCGCCTTCGCCCTCGAGAACCGAATCGTCGGCTCGCGCAACCTGCCCGCCTCGCTCCTGGGCGATCAGGTCGAGCGCCTCGCCCCCTTTTTTGTCAACCTCCAAAGCGCCCTCAAACGGCAGGCATCCGGTCTGGCCGAAAATCCAAGGATCGTCGTCCTTTCCGCGGGGGCGAAGCATCCCTACTACTTCGAGGATGTGTACCTCGCCCGCTATCTCGGCTACTCCCTGGTCGAGGGGGCCGACCTGGCCGTCCGCGATGACAAGGTTTACCTGAAAACCCTGGCCGGCCTCATTCCTGTCCATGGCATCCTCACCCGCGGGTCCGAGCGCGGCATCGATCCGCTCGAGTTGGGTGGTGCCGCCTCCCATGGGGTTCCCGGCCTTCTCAATGCCCTGCGCCGCGGTTTCATCGCCATTGCCAACATCCCCGGCTCGGGCATTGTTGAATCCCCCATCTTCATGCCTTTCCTCGACAGGATTTCCCGCTACTTCCTGGGTGAGGAATTGCTGCTGCACTCCATCTCCACATGGTGGGCCGGTGATCCCGCCCAGTTCGACCATATCCGCCGCAATCTCGACCAACTGGTCATCAAGCCCGCATATGAGGCCTCGGGCGGTGATGAGATTTTCGTCGGCCGCCTCACGCGCAATCACCGGCAAAACCTGCTCGACCAGATTTCCGCCAAACCGCACGCTTATGTCGCGCAGGAACTGATCGCCCGCTCCGCGGTTCCCGTGTTGCGCGATGGCAGGCTCGGACGCGGCCATGCCGCATTGCGCGCGTTCGCCGTGGCGGGGCAACCGGGCGATTTCTCCTCCATGCCCGGCGCGTTGGTCCGTATCGCCCCCACTGCGGAGCCGATGGAACTGGCCATCTCGGCCGGCGAATTCAGCAAGGATCTCTGGGTTCTTTCCGACGGGCCCGTGCGCCCGGTCACCCTCCTGCCCGATGAGGATGAACCGGTGCCACTGCGCCGCACCAGCGCGGTTTTCCCCAGTCGCGTCGCCGATGACCTGTTCTGGCTGGGCCATTCGCTCGATCGGGCCGATTTCCTCTGCAGGCTCATCCGCGCCCTCATCGAGAGGCTGGTGATGGAGTCGAGCGCCGAGGCGCCGGAAATCGCCGCCCTGTCCAGCGCGCTCTGGGCCCAGGGTATCGCCCCCACCAACTACTCGGGTGGTTTGGGCCCGGTCCTTTCCGCCGCCGACCTCCCGGCCGCCGTGGGGGAAGGCTCCGATCCCAACGGCCTCATGGCCACCATCTCGGAACTCCGGCGCCTTTCCTCGCTCGAAAGGCTTTGGATCTCGCCGGACACCTGGCGCAAGATCCACGAGGCCACCACCCAGTTCCAGGCCGCCGCGGCCGCGGGCTGGCACGGCCTCGATGACCTGCGGATCGCCATCAACCGCCTCATCCTTGATCTGGCCGCGGTCAGCGGACTGATCCACGATGGCATGGTGCGCAGTCCCGCCTGGCGTGTGCTCGACATGGGCCGCCGCATCGAGCGCGCCAAGGATGTCGCCCTCCTCCTCGATTCCGTCCTCACGGTGGACCCTCCAGGAATCGGCACCCTCAAGATGCTGCTCGAGGTCATCGACTGCCGCATGACCTACCGCAGCCGCTACCTCGAGAAAATCCGGGCCGCCAATGTCTTCGATCTGCTTCTCACCGACGAGACCTGCCCCCGCTCGGTCGCGTCCCAGTTGATCGCCCTGGCCGAGCATGTCGATGTGCTGCCGCATGATGGCGCCGACCCGCTGCGTACCGAGGAAAAACGGCTGGTGATGGCCACCGTCCACGCTGTTCGTATGGTCACCCCCGATGAGTTGGGTGACAGGACCCAGGCACCGGTCCTCAACCTGGCCCGCTTGCTCGACCGCAACATGAAGGCCCTTTCCGAGTTGATCACCCGCAAATATCTCCTCCATTCCGGCACCCCCCGCCAGATCACATCCGACCCGGAGATGCCCGGATGAGATACCGCGTGGTCCACGAGACAAGGTACTCCTGCACCGAGCTGGTTTCGGTGGGTCACAACGAGGCCCGCCTCAAGCCCCGCTCCACGCCGCGGCAGATTCTGGTCGCCCACGCCCTCGAAATCTTGCCTGCCCCGTCCACTCGCACCGATTGGGTAGACTACTTCGGCAACGGCGTCACCCGCTTCGCCTTCAATCACGGCTACCAGAACCTGTTGGTGCAGGCCGCCAGCGAGGTGGAAATTGTCCAGACGCAGCCCGTAACCGTTGCCGGCCCGCACTGGGAGGAACTCACACCATCGTCCAACCGGGATCAGGGCCGGCAGGATCTGGGCGTGATCGAGTTCGGCTTCGAGTCCCCCCGTTGTCGCATCGTTCCCGATTTCGCAGGCTACGCCGGGGCGGTTTTCACCCCGGGCAGGGCGGTGGTCGATGCGGCCACCGCGCTCATGGCCAGGATCCATGGTGAATTCCAGTTCGATCCTGCCGCCACCACCGTCACCACCCCGGTCGAGCAGGTCTTCCGCCAGCGCCGAGGCGTGTGCCAGGATTTTGCCCATCTGTTCATTTCCATGCTGCGCTCGCTCGGCCTGTGCGCCCGCTATGTCAGTGGCTACCTCCGCACCATCCCCCCACCCGGGCAGCCCAGGTTGGTGGGGGCGGATGCTTCCCACGCCTGGGTTTCTCTCTGGTGCGGTCCGGAGGTCGGTTGGCTCGACCTCGATCCCACCACCAACCTGCTCCCCGCCGCCGGCAAGGATCACATCACCCTGGCCTGGGGTCGCGACTATGCCGATATCGCCCCCCTCAAGGGTGTCTTCACCGGCGGCGGCCAATGCGCCATGTCCGTCGGGGTCGATGTGGCCCCGCTCGACGGTGCATGAGCCCGGTTCGGTTGTCCTGACGGGCGGGTGCGGCCTCCAGTTCGGTGCCGTCAACTATCTGGTGTGTTGCGTTGGCTGGGAGTGGCTGGGACAATAGACGACAAATACCAGGCACCCTGGAAGGAAACAGTGGAAAAAATGCCCCGCCCTTCCAGGAAACAGACCAAACCATTCGCTACCCCTGCCAATTCCGGGCAGGTCAAACTGTTATCCGGCGGCAATCCCCAAATCCCCAAGGGTGATGGCGATGCGCCCGTGCAGGCCTACATCGCCGCCATGCCCGGCTGGAAAAGCGGCCTCGGCCGCAGGCTCGATACCCTGATCATGGAAAACGCCCCCGGTGCCCTCAAAGCCGTGAAATGGAACTCCCCGTTTTACGGAATCGAGGGCAGGGGATGGTTCCTCTCCTTCCATGTCTTCACGCGCTATGTGAAGGTCACCTTCTTCAAGGGCGCCTCGCTCCACCCGCTTCCCCCGGGCGCCACTGACAAAAGTGGCGATGCCCGCTGGATCGACATCCACGAAAACGATCCGCTCGATGAGGCCCAATTCGCCGACTGGGTCCGCCAGGCCGCCGCTTTGCCCGGGTGGCTTGCCTGAATGTGATTCGGATAGCGCCCCGGTTCCCCAGCTCAACTGGCCTGGCTTGCCTGCTTGAGCGAATCAGCACCAGCTCAACCATTTACCCCCCATGCTGATCCGGCCCGATTCCAGCGCCCCGCTTCAGGCCGCCACAGCCGGCGCTTCCGGCACCCGGTGAAGAAAGGTCCGGTTCAGGTTCACCACCTGATTGTCCGTGTGGGCCGAAGGGGGCAGGCGGCTCTTCAGCGCCTGCTAGCCACGGTGTTTGCCTGGTGCGTGTCTGGGGCTACCGGTGAATCGTTCCATGCTGCTGCCTTTCAGGAAGCAGAGAGTATACCCCTGGGCAACTCTCAAACCGACCCGGACCCTTCAGAAAGCCAAAACCCGGGTTGCCCCCGGGTCGGCCCCGCCACCTCAGGAACCGCTGGCAATGGCGATGGTGGACATCGCCAGCAAGCCGAACTGGGTGGAGCTGTCCGGAAGGGTGATGCTCTTGAGTGTTTTGCCAGCGGGCAAGTTGAACACATACTCGTAGACATAAGTGCTGAGGCCGTCGCCTTGGCTGCCATCCTGCAGGTAGTAATAGTTCTGGGTGGAAATCAGGGTGCCCGATCCCGCGTCATTATAAGACCAGGGGCCGAATGTTTCGTTGAAGGATTGGATGGTGCCATCGGTGAAATTGAGGGTCACCGTGCCATTTTTGGTCTGCTGGTTACCCATACTGCCCCAGACCGCCCCAACAAGGCCCACGGCTACGGTGTTGGAATCCAGGTCGATCGTCTGGCCCGAGCATTGCACAAAATTGTTTCTGCCATTATTTCCCGATTGCGCTGCAGGGTAGGTGTAGTAGTAATTACCGCTGCTGACGGAGGTGCCCAACTCCTCGCTGGCATAGTACTGCCCTGTCGAGTTGAAACCCTTGCCGTTGGGCAACTGATTGGATTTGCTGGCGATTCCGTACTGGCTGTAGTTGCTGGACAGGTCCTGCTGCACGCAGGTCGCGCTGCCGAATTGGATGTCCAGAATGTTCAGGTTGAATGCCGTCGGCAGCGTGATCGACTCTAGGGTTTTGCCTTCCGGAACCGCGAATGCGTAACCATACAGGTTGTTGCCCACGGTCCGCCTGCTGCCATCCCCGGTGTCCATGTACGCCAGGGTGGCCAAAATGGTCTCGTTGGGGAAATCCCAGGAACTGGTCCAGTCGCTGAATTTTTGGGTAGAGGTCTGGCTGGTGGTTCCGTCGGTGAAGTTGAGCGTGAACTGGGCGGATGCCAGGCCATTCACGGCGGCGGCGGCAATGGTGATCAGGTTACCCTGAAATCCCGTTGGAGCTGTTATTTTCTGCCCTGCCGCGCGCAAGAAATTGGGCTGGTTGGCCGCGCCGAATTGGAAGTTGGTCCCGTAGAAACTGCCGATGTTTGCGGCATTCAGCGCCTGTGACGAGTAGGCGTTGCCGTTGCCGTCAAACCCGCCCCCGGAGAATGGCGTCCCGTCAGTGACGATGCCGAAACCCAATCCATCGGTCGCTTTGGGCGTGAAGGTAGAACCCGCCTGCAACAGCAACGACGCCGTCTGCCCCCTGCCCAAATCTGTCAGGGGCTGCACCGTGAGGAAAACATCCTCACTTTGGTCCAGCCCCGAGAAGGTCGCCGATTTCAACTTGGTGATGATCTCCGGGCGGCCGGTGCCCTGGGACAGCCTCACAATGTAGTCCATCGGTTTGTTCTGGGAGGA
>DKBS01000180.1:0-12558 GCA_002451275.1 Planctomycetaceae bacterium UBA6894
CTAGCCAGGGATCGACTGGTCGCAGCCCTCAGGGACCCGGATTGGGAGAATCGGAACGCGGCGGTCAACGCGATTGCAGGTATGGCCTATCCGGACCGGATAGAGCTTTTCGAACCCCTGTGTGATGACCTCAACCCGGTTGTCCGCAACAATGCACGGTTCTTCATCGGGCTTTACCACATGCAATCAGGAAACGGCTGACCGGTCGCCCGCCCTGCCCTGCTCGAGTCCCCAAGCCACTAGCCAGGCGGACAGGAACACCATCGCGATCGGCATGGATGCCGACAGCGGCGGGAACAGGGGATTTGCCTTCAAACCGCCGGCGAAAAAAATGAGCACCGCACCGATGAACCCGGCGGCAAAACCTGATGACTTCCAGGGGCCGGCCTCGTGGGCACTGACCAGCGCCCATGCAAGCCAGGGTGCAGCCAGCAGGTAGGTGGGGTGCTCGATGGCGGGCCCAAACAGAAGCATCCAGCACGTTCCAAGCGCGGCCAAGAGGCAGACCGCTGACTGGGTGGGCAGTTGGCGGCTGAGCCACCAGCCGGCGCCCAGGGCGAGAAACGCGCACGCTCCCGGGATGGCCGGGTAGTACCAACGGGCATAGGCAGTTTCGAGTGGCGGATCATCCGTGCCGGGACGCACCCAATCAGCCACAGTGAGGCCCAGGGTCCAGGCATCGCGGAAGGCAGCACGGCGTTCGCCTGCGGAGTTTTTGCCGTGCTCGACCCATTTCTCCCACAGCCAGGCGGATTGTTTAGGGGCCGGGATGGCGGCCAAGCCGATGACCAGTGCCATGCTGACCACCAAACGAAAACCCCAGGCCGGCTTCCACGCGGCCAGCAGCATGGGGATGGACAACATGGTGGGCTTCAGCAGCAACGCTCCGGCCATGGCCAGCGACGAGAGCCAGTTTTTGGCGCGGGCCAACTCGGCCACCGACAGAAAGACCAAGCCGCCCAGCAGGCCATTGGCCTGGGCGTTCCACAGACCCCGCGCGGCAATGGCAAGGCCTGCCAAGAGATAGAGGGCCACGCGGGCATCGGACCATGCGGGTGCGCCCGGGAGGGCGTATCGCCAAAGCCTTAGCAGACCCCACAGGGTGATACCCACCGAGCACAGGCCCCACAGGGCACCACCCGCCGGAAGGCCGAGGATGCCGAAGGGGAAAAACAGCCACAGGCTGGGGGGCGGGTAGCGAAACAGGTCGAGTTCACCGACTCGCTCGTATGGCGATTCACCGGCGACCCAGGCTTGGACGGCCGCATGGTAGACGGGGAAGACCGTGTGTTTGGCTGGCCAACAGGCCAGCTTGACCGCCAAGGCAATGGCAAACACCAGCCAGGCCGTGAGGGCCAAGCGGGTGAACAGCCTGAGCAACGGATGGGGAGCGGGCAACTCAGTCACGCGCGGGCTTCGCCTCGGGCAGTGGCGGTAGCTTGGCCGGTTCGGACGGCCGGGATGGCGCCGGAGTCATCGGCGCAGGCGCGACGGGAACCGGCGCGGAGGGTGTGCCGTTGAAGATATCCGGATCGTATGGATCCGAATTGGACGGGCTGGACGGGTTGGAGGGCTTCGCCTGCGGCGGCGGGGCCGGAGGGTTTACCTCGGGAACCTGGGCAGGTCTGGACGAAGGGGCGGAGGCGAAGGCATTGTTGTCGGGCCGGTATTCGGCGGTGCGAATCTCGCCGGAATTCGAGGCGGCATTGCCACGGGTTACGGCGATGACACCCCCCTCGGCATCCTTGGGGCGATTGGCCATGTGCTCGCGCGAAACCTGCTGGACCCAGCTTTCGAGGATGCGGAAGGGCTCGGTCTGACGGCCGCGGAGAGCGGGCTGGGTCTGGTCGCCATGCACGGAAACCGCCTTCACCAGCACCGGGCTGGCCAACGCCTGCCCGGGAGTGATCTGGGACATTACGGACGAGGCGTTCTGCTGCGTGATCCGTTTGTTGGCGGTGTTGGTGGTGTAGACCCGGGCCAGCTTGAAGTCGCCGCCACGTCCGGTGGCGTGGCAGGAGGCGCAGGCGTTCATGAGAATAGGCTGCACCTTGGAGGTGAAAACGCCGAGGCTGGGAGCGGTCATCTCCAACGCAAGGGAGGTGGACATCTCGGCCTCTTGCGGCACCTTCCCTCCCCTGGCCAATTCGGCGGCCTCACTTTGGCGCATGCTTTCCAGATGGCGGACCATCCGGCGGGCGGGCCCGTATTCGGGTTTGAGTTCGAGGGCACCGCGGGCCTCCTGGATGGCCTCCTCCTTCAGGCCGCGGCCGACACACCACTGGGCCAGGCGGATTCGTTCATCTGGATCGCGAAGATTGGCGCGCTGTCGCAGCACCAGATAGGCCTCGTTGAGATTGGCGCAGAGCACGGCGGACGCCTGGGGTGGCACCCAGGAAACCGCCTCCCCCCGGCGGAGGCGGAACTGGTCGCCCACGCGCTCGATATCCCCTTCCAGGGTCCGGTCGTTGTCGAGGACCAACACCGTGCCGGTTTGCCCGAGTGTTTTGGCGGGTTTGGCTTCCTCGGCCTGGGCCCAGACCACCGGGGACCTGAGGGCAGCAAACGCCAGGGTAAAACCACACGCTATGCGGATGTACTGGTTCATGGAGGCGGGGGGTACCCACCCCATTGGCCCCGCGTCAAGCGCAAGGCCCCCCAACTGACCTAAAGAAGACGAGAAGCTCCAATTGCCCTAGAATAGCCCCACGGCGTATGGTCCCTCCCCTTCGGCTGGTGCCTGACACCCCGATTTTCCGTAAGTCTTTTGAGCGTAGGAACTTCCATGAAACCCCGCCTGCTTTGCCCCGGGCCCACCCCGGCTCCCGAGGAAACCCTGTTGGAATTGGCCCGGCCCGTGACTTTTCATCGCTCGGCGCAGTTCCGCGCGGTGGTGAAGGAAGTGACCGAGGACTTGGGCAAGGTATTCGGCACCAAACAGCCGGTGATGACGATCACGGCATCGGGCACGGGCGCGATGGAAGCGGCCACCTCGAACCTGCTGGTTCCCGGGGGCAAGGCGATCTGCCTAATTTCGGGCCGCTGGGGCGAGCGCTGGCGTGGCCTGTGCAAGGCCTTCGGCGTGACCGCCATTGAGATCACGGTTCCCTACGGTGAGGCTGTGCCCCCATCGGCTTTGGAGAAGGCGCTGGCGGAGCATCCGGACGCGACGGTGGTGTTTTCCACCCTGTCTGAGACTGCAACCGGCGTGGTGAACGACATCCAGGGTTACGCCGCGATCACCCGCAACCGGCCCCAGGTGCTGGTGGTGGACGGGATCAGCGGACTGGGCGTGATGCCCTGCCCCATGGACGAGTGGGGCGTGGATGTGGTGGTGACGGGATCCCAGAAGGCGCTGATGCTGCCGCCCGGGTTGGCCTTCATCGCGCTGTCGGAAAAGGCGTGGAAGGTGGTGGAAGCGAACTATGCGCTGCCCAACCCGCCCAGGACCTTCTACTTCGACTTGCGCAAGTACCGGGACAACCTGAAGGGGAACGACACGCCGTTTACCCCGGCCAACACGCTGGTGAAGGCGCTGCGGCTGAGCCTGAAGCGGCTCTTGGAAGAGGGGCTGGAAAACTGTTACCGGCGGCACGCGCGGATGGCCGCGGCGGCGCGCGCGGCAGCCCAGGGCCTTGGGATGGAACTGCTGGCCAAGACACCCTCCAACGGCCTGACGGTGTTCAAGGTGCCCGCAGGCGTGGATGGGCAGGCGATTTTGGGCGTGCTGGAAAAGGAGCACGGCATCCGCATCGCGGGCGGGCAGGATGTGCTGAAGGGCAAGATTTTGCGGCTGGCCCACATGGGCTACATCGACTTCTTCGAGGTGTTGGCCGCTGTGTCAGCGCTGGAACTGGCGCTGCCCAAGTTCGGCCACGCCGTGACGCCGGGCGAGGCGGTCGCCGCCTGCCAAAAAGCCTACACCGCCACCGCCTGAAAACTGGAGAGGGATCCAATGCCACGAGTATTTATTTCGGACAAGCTGGAGGAGGCGGGGATCGACATCCTGCGCAGCGCCGGCGTGGAGATTGACAACCGGCCGGGGCTGAAGGGCAACGACCTGGTGGAGGCCCTTCGGGCAGCCGATGGGGTGGTGGTGCGATCGGGCACGACGATAACGGCGGACCTCCTAGAAAACCCGGGCAAGCTGCGGGCGATCGTGCGCGGCGGGGTGGGCGTGGACAACATCGACGTGGCCGCCGCGACCCGCAAGGGCATCGTGGTGATGAACACGCCGGACGCCAACACGCTGAGCACCGCCGAGCACACCATCAGCCTGCTGATGAGCATGGCCCGGCACATTCCCGCCGCCGACGCGAGCATGCGCACTGGCAAGTGGGAGAAGAGCAAGTTTCTGGGCGCGCAACTGACCGGCAAAACCCTGGGCGTGATCGGCTTGGGACGCATCGGGCGCGAAGTGGCCCGCCGCGCCGCCCAGGGACTGGGCATGAATGTGATCGGGTTCGATCCGGTGCTGGCGCCGAGCGCGAGCGCGCAACTGGGGATCCAGACGGCCCCCTCAGTGGACGAGTTGTGCCCGAAGTGCGACTTCGTCACCGTGCACACGCCACTGACGCCTGAGACCCGGCACATGTTGGGTGCGAAGCAACTGGCGCTGCTGCCCAAGGGCGCGCGGGTGATCAACTGCGCGCGCGGCGGCATCGTGGACGAGCAGGCCCTGCTGGCGGCTTTGGACTCGGGCCATCTGGCGGGGGCGGCGCTGGACGTGTTTGAAACCGAACCGGTGCCGGCCGACAGCCCTTTCCTGAAGCAGCCCAAGATGGTGGTGACACCGCACCTGGGTGCATCGACCGCCGAGGCCCAACTGCTGGTGGCGCGCGACAGCGCGCAACTGCTGGCGGACTTCCTGTGCAAGGGCCAGGTGCGCTTCGCGGTGAACATGGCCGCGCTGGACCGCGCGGAGATGGAAGAGGTCAAGCCGTTCGTGGACCTGGCGCGGCGGTTGGGCATCCTGTTCTCGCAGATGGTGCGGGGATCCATCACCAAGGCGGAAATCCGCTACCGGGGCGAGGTGGCCTCGAAGCCGACGCGGCTGATCACCGGCGCCTTCGCCGCCGGGCTCCTGGAGAACTGGCTGGAGCAGGTGAACCTGGTGAACGCGCGGGTGCTGGCGCAGGAGCGCGGCATCGCGATCGTGGAAGAGCAAACCTCCGAAAAGGGAGATTTCAGCTCGCTGATTGAGGTGGTGGTGCACACCGACAAGAAGGAATACCGCGCCAGCGGCACCCTGTTCGGCAACCGCCACCTGCGACTTGTGCAACTCGGGCCGTACCGGCTGGACGCGCACCTGGACGGGACGCTGCTGCTTTTCACCCACCGGGACGTGCCCGGGCTGATCGGCTTCATCGGCAACCTGTTCGGCCAGCAGAACGTGAACATCGCCCACATGACCGTGGGCCGGCAGGAGAAGGGCGGCGAAGCCATCGCGGTGATGAACCTCGACGGGCAACCTCCGGCAGAAGCGATTGAACAGGTGGCCAAGCACCAGCATGTGAGCAGCGCGAGCGTGGTGAACCTGCCGCAGATGGGCGACATGCCGAGCTGGTTCGCCTAAACCCTTGCGCACGGCACATCCACGCAAAGGCCCGCCGGGAATCCGGCGGGCCTTTTTTTGTCCGGGAGGAGAAGGCGTTATTTCGGTTTCTGGAAAAGCAGCATGAGTCCCTGGTCGCCGCCGTGGTCGGTGAACTCGCAGACGAAACGGGTGACACCCGCGGCCTGGAGGGTCTGGAACACCGGGTTGAGGGCGTACTGGTTCATCTGCATCTCGGGGCCGGTCGGAGGCGGGGCCGATCGGGCACCCTGGAACAGCCAGACCAGACGACGATAAAAAGCGCGGGCCACGCCACGCAGATGCACCCAGAGGGTGTCGGGGGGGGGTGGGACGGGAGGTGGCCAATGGCAGAGGGGCCCCTCCGCCGGCGGGGTGAACCCCACCCGGTTGTAGGTGAGCTGGAGCGCGCCCACGCCGCCGGGGGCCACCAGGTCCACCAGCCTCCTGAAAAGCGGGAGACCGCGCTCGGGCGGGATGTGCTGCAGCACGATGTAGGTGTGGACCAGATCAAACCGGCCGGTCACCCGGCTGAGGGTGTCATCGCCCAGCACCCACTCCACGCCGGACGCCCGGCGGGCCTGGGTGTTGCGGCGGGCCTCCTCCAGCATGCTGGGTGAGACATCGACACCGACCACCCGGGAGCATCGCGTGGCCAGTGGGAGAGCCAGTCGCCCGACGCCGCAACCGAAATCGAGGGCGGAAGCGGGGGAGAAACCGGGCACCAATTGCAACCGGATCACCTCGAGGATGCGGGCGACATGCTCCTCGCCGGACTGGAAGAACCGCTGGATGGCCTGATCGTCGAGGGTGCCCTTGCGGAACTCATCGTGCGTGAGGACGGCCCAGTAGGGGTCTTCCTTGCCGAATTGTTCCCAATGCTCATCGGTGGACGGGGTGGTCATCCGGTGCTTCCTCTCAGGCGGTCAGGCGGGTACCCGGAACACGACCATGGCACCCAGCGTACCTCCGTGGTCAGTGAATTCGACATGGCAGTCACGCACACCGGCCGCCTGCAGGGCCTGGAAAACCGGGTTGATGGTGTAAGGGTTCATCTGCATCTCGGGCTCGTCGGAAGGCCCCTTGGCCGGCTTGCGGGCCAGCAACCGGGCGAGGCTGTGCCTGACGGCCCTGAGGAATTCCCAGGCGGTGGCGCGCAGGGGCTTATCGCTGGTGGCCTGGGACCATGGCCAGGTGGACTGGCCCCGGGGGGTCTGCTGCCCGGGGCGGAGGTAGGTGAAGTGCAGCGCTCCGACACCGCCGGGGGCGACCAATTCGATCAGGCGGCGGATGAGGGGCAGGCCGCGCTCGCAGGGGATGTGCTGCAGGACGATGAAGCTGTGGACCAGGTCGAACCGCCCGGTGACCCGTGAAAGGGTGTCATCGCTCAGGACCAAATCCACGCCTGACAGGCCGAATTCCCCGCAATTGGCGCGGGCCTCCTCGAGCATGCTGGGGGAAATGTCCACACCGACCACCCGGGACGCCCGGCGCGCCAGCGGGACCACCAGGCGGCCGACGCCACACCCGAAGTCGAGTGCGGAGGCGGGTGCGAAGCCAGGCAGGACCTTGTCAGAGGCTGTCTGGATCACCCTGGCGATGTGGCGCTCGCCGGTCTCGAAAAAATGGTCGCGGGCCTTGTCATCCATGACGCCGCGGCGGAACTCGTCATGGATCAGGACGGCCCAATACGGATCTTTTTTACCGAGTTTTTCCCAGTCCGCGTCGGTCGATTTGGCACCCATGAAACACGCCCCCGGCAAAGGGGGGCATGGTACCCGGGCTTTTCGGGGCGGATCAACCCCGGCTGACCGCCAGAAGCGCCGCGTCGGCGGCCTTGAGCGTCCGGTCAACCAGGGCCTCATCGTGCAGGACCGAATTGAAGGCGGCCTCGAACTGGCTGCACGGCAGGTAGACGCCCCGGTCCATCATTTCCCAGAAGAACCGGCCGAAACGGGCGGTGTCACAGGTTTTGGCGCTTGCGTAATCGGTGACCGGCTGGCCGGTGAAAAACAGGGTCCACATGCTGCCGACCCTATTGATAGTGGCGGGAACCTGGTGCTTGAGACAGAGGTCACGCAGGCCGTCCTCAAGGCGTGCGCCCATGGCCTCGAGGTGGGGGTAGGGATCGAGACGGCGGAGTTCGGTGAGGGTGGCGATGCCGGCGGCCATGGCCAGTGGATTGCCGCTGAGGGTGCCGGCCTGGTAGACGGGCCCGGCGGGCATGACCCTTTCCATGATCTCTTTCTTGCCCCCGTAGGCGGCGACCGGCAGGCCACCCCCGAGAATCTTGCCCAAGGCGGTGATATCGGGGTCGTCTCCCAGCAGTTCCTGGGCCCCGCCGAGCGCGAGGCGGAAGCCGGTCATCACCTCGTCATAGATGAGCAGGGCACCGTGACGGCTGGTGAGTTCGCGCATGGCCCGCCGGAACTCGAGCGAGGGCGGGACCAGGCCCATGTTGCCGGCCACGGGTTCGACCACCACGGCTGCGATGGCATCTCCATGGGCCTTGAACGCCTCCTCCAGCCCCTGGGGATCGTTGTAGGCCAGGACGATGGTGTCCTGGGCGCAGCCGGCGGTCACGCCCGGGCTGGTGGGGACACCCAGCGTGGTGGCGGCGGAGCCGGCGGCCACCAGCAGGGAATCCACATGGCCGTGGTAGCAACCTGCGAACTTGATGATCTTTTCGCGGCCGGTGACACCGCGCGCCAGGCGCAGGGCACTCATGGTTGCCTCGGTGCCACTGGAGACAAAACGCACCCGCTCGATGGATGGAACGGAATCGATGACCAATTCGGCCAGCCGGGACTCGGCCTCGGTGGGCGCGCCAAAACTGCTGCCCCGGGCCAGGGCCTCGGTCACCGCGGCGGTGACGGCAGGATGGCAGTGGCCCAGAATGAGCGGCCCCCAGGAACCGATGTAGTCGAGGTAACGGTGGCCATCGAGATCGACGAGCCAAGGCCCCTCGCCCCGCTCAATGAACAGCGGTTCGCCACCCACGGCACCGAAGGCCCTCGCGGGGCTGTTGACGCCACCGGGGATGAGGACCTTGGCCTTGTGAAAAGCCTCATGGCTTTTGGAACGGGTCACAGTTGAAACGGCATCCATCAGCAGAGCACCTCAATAAAATCAAAGACTATTTACCCTTGGAGGAAGGGAGTTTGGCCCTAACAGCCTTCACCCGGTCCTCGAAGCCCTTTTCGTTTTCATAGACCTGGACCAGGCTGCCCAAACGGGCCCGATCCAGCAGGGAGACCGCCGAGCCGCATTCGGCGACGATGGCATCAAAAACAGTCAGGCGTTTTTCCGGTTCATCGGCGGGCCGGGCCAACCTGGTTTTTTCCGAACAGAACAGGCAGAGGCCGCGGGCGAGCCTTTCCTTCTGCAAAAATTGGGCATCGAGGTCCAGCAGCAGGGTTTTTCTGGCATCGTCGAAGAGCAGGTAGGCCAGGGCCTGGTCGCCGATCAGCTCGGCCTGGACCCCGCGCCAGACCCGCGCCTCGACGGGGGCGAGGGGATCCCGTTCCGGCATGCCGCCGGTGGGTACCCGGCCGGTCTCGACGGCAGTCTTCCAGCGCCTGTCGAATTCAGAACGCAGGGTTTCCACCAGATTCAGATCGGCGATGTGGAAAGCGGCGACACGGTCCCAGGGCGGGGCCTCGGCGGCGATGGCCTTCCAGTCCTGCGCGGCCTCGGCCAATTTGCCCTCATCCTCGCGATCGACGGCTGCAAAGGCTTTGGCGAAGATCTCGTTGGGTGGGGGAGGCTTCACCTTGTTCTCGCGGTTGCGCACATGCTTCACCAGCAGGCGCTGGTTTTCCATGGCGCGGGCCCAGGCATCTATATCCCGGATGCGCTTGCCGGCAGGGGTGTCCCCCGCGCTGTCTGCGTGGTGGCGCAGGTAAGTCTGGACCGGGCCGTCCTCGCGCAACGCCTCCTCGACATCCTGCATGGAACCGCGCCGGGCCAGCAGTTCGGCATCGGCCGCGAGCTGATCGGCGGAGGGCGGGCTGAAGAGGTACCAGAGACCGGTGCCGGCCAGCGCGAGGATAGCCACCAGCCCCGTGATGACGAACCAGCCCCGCTCGTAGACGGGAACCTTCTTGCGTTTCCTGGAACGGCCGCCGCGCAGCAGGCGGGCGGCCTCCTTGTCCTTCGCATCGGGCCGGGCGCCATCGAGCAAGGCCTGGACACCGCGGTCCTTGCGGCTGGCACCAGCCACCTGGCCGCCGGCGCTCTGCATGGCGAGCATCTTCTGCTCGATCTGCTCCAGGCTCTCGCGCACGACATCGGCGTGGGGAGGCCGGTGGTCGGGTTCCTTCTCCATGAGATGGAGGATGAGCGTGTCGAACCAGACGGGCACATCGAGCACGACCGAGGAAGCACGCGGGGGTTTCTGCTCGAGATGCATGCGAAACATCTCAACACTGGACGGTGCCTGGAACGGCTTTTTGCCGGTGAGCAATTCAAAGAGGACCACGCCCAGGGCATAGAGGTCGGTGCGGGGGTCAATGGTCTGGGCCTTGCATTGCTCGGGCGCCATGTAGGCCGCTGTACCCACCGCGCAATGGGCGCTGGTGAGCTGAGTCATGTCGAGATCCTTGGCGATGCCGAAATCGGCGAGCTTGAGGACCCCCTCCTTGGTGATCATGAGGTTGCTGGGCTTGAGGTCGCGGTGGATGACGCCCTGGTCGTGGGCGTGCTTCAACGCGGAGCAGAGCTGTCTTCCGAGGTCGATAACCTCCTGCCAGCCGAGGCGCCCCCTGCGCTCGAGCCTTTCGGCCAGGGTTTCGCCGGCGATGCGCTCCATGGCGTAGTAGGGCTGGCCCTTGTGCTTGCCCACGCCGAAGAGGCGGACGATGTTGGGGTGTTTGAGCTGTTTGAGGATGCCCGCCTCGCGGTCGAAGCGGGCGAGGGTGCCCGGGTTGGCCAGGGCCGCACCGGCGTTCATCATCTTGAGGGCGACCTTGATGTTGGTCTCGTTGTGCTGGGCCAGCCAGACAACGCCCATGGCCCCCGAACCCAGTTGGCGCAGGATGGTGAACGGACCGAGGGTTGTGCCTTCCAGCTTTTCAGCCATGGCTGCCCCTGCCTGACGGGCCGGGCAAACGCCCGGCCCCTTTGTTCATGCCCCGATCAGCCCTTTGCCAATCGGGAATGCTCGCTTTCAGCCGCGCCCACACCCGTGCCGGGAGCGACCTTCACGCCCGCGTCAATGAGGCAACGCTCCAGCGTGGACAGGCAGGTGTAGACCACCTCGGGGCGGCTGTTGCAGCCCATGAGGCCGATACGCCAGATCTTGCCCGCCAACTCACCCAAGCCGCCGCCGATCTCGATGCCGAATTCCTCGAGCATGCGTTTGCGGACGGGCAGATCCTCGACGCCCTGCGGCAGGTAGACCGCGTTGAGCTGCGGGAGACGGTGCCCATCGGGGGCGACATACCGCAGGCCCATCGCCTCGAGCCCGGCCTTGAGAGCGAGGTGGTTGACACGGTGGCGCTTGAAGCGGGCTTCAAGCCCCTCTTGCAAGACAATACGCAATCCCTCGTGCAGCGCGTAATTGGCACTGATGGGCGCGGTGTGGTGGTAGGCCCGGGCACCGCTGCCCTGGTTCCAGTACTGCGTGATCAGGGAGAGATCGAGGTACCAGCTTTGCACCTTGGACTTGCGGGCGTGCAGCTTTTCCAGCGCGCGCTCGGAGAAGGAGACAGGCGAGAGGCCGGGCGGGCAAGCCAAGCCCTTCTGGGAGCAACTGAAAGCGGCGTCGACACCCCATTTGTCGAGTTCCACGGGCACACAGGCCAGGGAGGTGACGGTGTCGATGGCCAGCAGGGCCCCGTGTTTGGCGCAGTGGTCGCCCAAGCCCTCGAGGGATTGCAAAACGCCGGTGGAGGTTTCGGCATGCACCACGCCGACCACCCTGGGCTGGACGCGGTCGATTTCCTTCCGCATCTGCTCGGGGCTGAAGGCCTGGCCCCAGGGGAGTTTGACCTCGTGGACCTCCCCGCCGCAGCGACCGGCCACATCGACCATGCGGGTGGCGAAATAACCGGCGTTGAAGACGAGCACCTTGTCGCCAGGCTCAACCAAGTTGACCAGGCAGGTTTCCATGCCGGCCATGCCCGTGGCCGAGATGGGAAGGGTGAGGCGATTTTTCGTGTTGAAGACCTGGCGCAGCATCTCCTGCACTTCGGACATGATGGCGACGAACTTGGGATCGAGATGACCCAGGAGCGGGGCAGCCATGGCCTTGAGGACGCGGGGGTCGGCATCGCTGGGGCCTGGCCCCAGCAGAAGGCGGCGGGGAATCTCCAGGGCGGGGGGAATGGAATGACTCATCGTTGTTCTCTTTCACCTTTCAACCATCAAACCTAAAACTTCTTCACTTCCCGAGATTGTTTGACCAGGGCCGAAATTTCCTTGAACGACGGGTGCGAGGCATCGGCCAGCCACTCGTACAGGACCCCTTCGACCGTGACGGGGACCGCCTTGGCATGGAACATACGACACATGCCACTTTCGTGACTGGAATTTTTGTGGGCTGCGCAAGCATCCATCACCACAGCGACAGTGAAATCCGCCTCGATGAGGTCGAGCGCAGTCTGGGTTACGCAAATATGGGATTCTATGCCGGCCAGTAACACAGTACGGCGCGCATCGCGGTGGAGCCATTCAATGACCGGATCAATGGCGGCACTGAATCGTGTTTTTTCCCAAACTGGGTGTGTCAGGTGCTGCGACAGGAGCCCCAGGGTTGTACCGAGTCCCTGGGGGTATTGTTCCGTGGCAAGGACGGGTACACCCAGAATGCGCGCCCCTTGTGCCAAAAAATTAGCCATAGCCGCAGCATTCAGTCCGTCATCCTTCAAGGCGGGCACCAGCTTCATCTGGAAATCGACCAGAAGGACAGCGCATTCATCAGGATTGAGGCGGGTCACCGCGGGCATGTGCCACCCTTTCCCCATGCGGCCCCAGAGGGGCCATGC
>DKBS01000180.1:12810-28791 GCA_002451275.1 Planctomycetaceae bacterium UBA6894
CCATGCGGCCCCAGAGGGGCCATGCTGCCCCTTGGGGCGTGACTGAAAACGGCGGAAACGATGCCTTCCACCAGAATCCAATTTACCCCAAAACAGGCTGGAACCAAACGGGGGTTTTGAGAGGAAAGGAAGGCGTGGCGGACCGCAACCGGACGGGCAAGGGGCCTCACGCGGCGCGGGATCTGGGCAGAATGCCGACCCTGCGGAGCATGTTGCCCACGGTTTTTCGGACGCGGGTCATGCCGAAGGGCAGCAGGTTGGCAGGCGCAGCTTCCTCTTCCCTGCCTTTTGGCTGATTTTTCTGCATTTCCAGCCACATTTCAGCCAGCATGGCCGCGCACTGGTCAAGCATGCGGTCCGTGGAGACCCCATTTTCCCCGGCTTTGGCCGATCGGGCCGGGAACAGTTCGGGGAGTTCGGGGAAAAACCGCTGGCGGACCCATTCGTTGCTTTCGCGAAAGAAAGCAACATACGCCTGGCGGATCTCGGGGGCTTGGTGCTGTTTCTCGCCGTCGGTGAAATATTTCTCAAACCAGCCGTAGGCCTTGCCCCGGAGCGGGTTGGGCGCACCCGAAACAAAGGCGGGGACATGGGCGTTGAAGCGCCGCATGATCTCGAGGCCGAGGAAATCGAGCGCCTCGTTGTGCTGGGTGGGGAATTGGTAAGCGAGGGCCGGCAAACCTGCCGCCGCGATGAAATCGCGCAGGAGATCACCGCCCACAAAACTTTCGCGACAGAAGAGGCGGGGGAGCACATTGCCCGTGCCGAACACACGCTCCCATCTCTGGATGGTGGAACGATGGTCGCAAACATTTTGGAAGTAGGCCGGATCGTATCCGGTGCCGTCTTCGCTATCGGGGCGGCAGGGGCCTGGGCCGGCGTGGCCTGATTTGACCGCCGTGGAATGGAGGGAATAAGCGAGATCGGCCGGGTCGCGCAGATAGACAATCACCCTGGCCGAGGGCATGCCAGCATCCGCCAGGAACTGGCACAACCTTTCAACCTGTCTGTCCGTCTTGAGGCGGCTTTGCAGATGCTCGGAGGAAAAGACCACACGGCGGGCATGGGCACCGCGCAATTCCTTGCGAAGGCGGGCCTGCAGCAGTTGCTGGTAGACGGTGAGGTCGTTGTCGGACTGGAGACCCAGGTTGGCGGTCAGGTCGTCGCGCTGGGCGGGATCGTAGGCGGCCACCGCCAGGAAATGGTTGTTGATCTCACCGCAGGAACGGGTGAACAGGGTACCGCGGTCGGCGAGGCGATTGCGGTTGAGATGGAGGAATTCCTGGATGGAGGTGGTGCCGGTCTTGTCTGTGCCGATGTGGAGCAGACATTCCATGGATGGACCCAACGCCTTGCCAGAAAGCAACATGCAGTGGGCTTTTATTCGGCAAGCAGGGCCACTCCTTGCAGCCAATAAAGGGCGAGACCGCGCCCTGCGGACACGGCAGACAAGGGTTGAGCCAATCGGGCAAAAAGAAAGAGTTGGTGGAACAGGGTCCACCAATTCTCACGAAAATCTGGAAATTTTGATCAAGTACGGACGGGGGCGGTTTTTCGCTTGAGGAGACCCAGTGCCTGGTCGGCCAGGGAATCGGCGTCGAGGCCTTGGCCGGCCAGCATGAACTCGCGGGAACCGACCGCGCCGGCCAAGGCTCCGCGCGTGCCGGCCATTTGCAGGCGGCAGTTCAGGCCGGAACCACTGATGGTCTGGGCCACCAAGGCTCCCAGGCCACCCGTGACACACCCTTCCTCGACGGTGAGGACACCGCGGCAGCCACGCAGCAGATTTTCCAATTCCTCGGGAGGCTCGGCTGGGAGGTGCGCCTGCACCGCCACGCGGGCCTGTATGCCCTTCAGGGCCAGGCGATCCGCGGCAGCCAAGGCCTCGGGTGCCACCGCTCCGGTGGCGAGAAGAAGGAGTTCACTGCCTGCACGGATGGTTTCCGGCGTGTTCCAGGCGAACCGCCCCGCGAGACCGGGCACGGCAGGATTGCCTCCCTTGCCCAAGCGCAGGTAGGCCGGGCCCGGCAGGGCCGCGATGGCGCGCAGAGCGGAGCGGGTCTGGTCTGGATCGGACGGGGCCACCACCCGGACATTGCCCAGGGCGCGCATGGCGGAAACATCTTCCAGGGCAAAGTGGCTGGGACCGAGGTTGCCGTAGGCGTAACCGCCACCCACACCCACCACGCACACGGGCAGGTTGTGGAGGGCGGGCCCGTTGCGGAACTGCTCGAAGCAGCGCAGCGTGGCGAAGGTGGCGATGGAATAGATGAAAACCCGGCGGCCGGTGAGGGCGAGGCCTGTGGCGATGCCGGCCATGTTCTGTTCGGCCACGCCGACATTGACGAACCGGTCGGGGAACTCGAGGGCGAAGGGATCGAGCACGTTGTAGCCGAGGTCAGCCGTGAGGAGCATGACACTCTCGTCGGCCCTGGCCACCTCGATGAGTTCAGCGACGAATGCGTTTCTCATGCCGCAGCCTCCCGCACGACACCATCGACCTCGGCCACACCGCGGGCGTATTCTTCAGCGTTCATGGATTTGTAATGCCAGGCGACCCGGTCCTCCATGTAACCGACGCCTTTACCGATGACGGTCTTCGCGATGACCATGCGGGGCCGGCCGTCACGGGGAGCTTCCAACGCCTCGAGCAGGGAGGCGTGGTCGTGGCCATCGGCCTCGACGGCCTGCCAGCCAAAGGCTTCCCATCGTCTGGCCAAGGGGGAAAGATCGAGCACCTCCTCGGTTCGACCGAGGGCCTGGGTGCCGTTGGCATCGACCAGCGCAGTGAGGTTGTTGAGCTTGTGGTGGGCGGCGAACTGGGCGGCTTCCCAGACCTGGCCCTCGTTGCACTCGGCATCGCTGAGCAGGGCGTAGACCCGGCCGGGTGAGCGATCGAGGCGGAGGCCCAGCGCCAGACCGCAGGCAACGCTGAGGCCCTGGCCCAGAGAACCGGTGCCCACATCGATTCCGGGCAGCGTGGGCTCGGGATGCACCCCCAGGTGGGTGTCTTCCATGCAGTAACTTTCGAAGGTGGCCTGGTCCATGCGGCCGGTGTGGCACATGGCAGCGTAGAGGCACAATGCGGCGTGGCCCTTGCACAACACAAAACGGTCGCGCGCGGGTTTTTGGGTGCCGGCGTCGCGCATGACGCTGCCCCAGAGGACGGCAAGGATATCGGCCACGCTGAGCGCGCTGCCGATGTGACCCACCTTGGCGGCGTAAGCCCGCTCCAGGATGCCCCGACGCATCTGCCGGGACAAATGCTCCAACTGGGCAATGCGCTGTGAATTGGCCCCGGTGATGGGGCAAGGCATCGTGGACATGGCCGCTTCCGTGCAGCGGGGGGTCTTGGGACGGGCGGCACGCAACTTGGCCGACCGTCCACCCAACTCCCGATTTTCCTGTGAAAACTGTACTCCCGGGTGCCAAACGGGGGCAATAGAGGGGACGAATTCTGCCCAAAACCCGAATATTGGGCCCGCCGCTTTAGCCAATTGGCTGAAAATGGGCCTGTTTGGCCACCCAAAAGCCCTCGCCAAAGCCCCCAGATTGCGAAAGAATGGAGATTCCACCGGAACCTCCCTTTCCCTGCCCACAGGCTTTCCGGTTCGCAACTGAAGCATTTTCGGCCCTTAACTGAGGAGCCTTGCCGTGCGCCTGAAGTCTCTGTTTTGTGTGGTGGCAACCCTGGCCAGCGGTGCCTTGATTCCCAGCCAGGCGCAAGAAACGATGCGTCTGGTGAACGCTCCGGCGCTGTCCCCGGACGGAAAACAGGTGGTCTTCGGATGGAACGGGGACATCTGGCTGGCACCGACCACCGGAGGCAGCGCGGTGGCGCTGACCAACCATCCGGCCAAGGATGACCAGCCGAGCATTTCCCCCGACGGCCAGACGCTGGCCTTTGTCAGCGACCGGGAAGGGTCGCCGCAAATCTTTCTGAAGCCGATGGCCGGCGGCCCGGCCCGGCAAGTTACCTTCCACACCTCGGGCTACCAACTGCTGGGATGGAGTGCGGACGGCAAGAAGCTGCTGGCGCAGGTGGTGCGCGACCACGACTGGACCAGGAGCCCGGAACGCCTGGTGCTGGTGGACCCGAACACCCGGAAGAAGGACGAGCTGCTTTTTGACGCCGCGGGCAAGAACGGCAGCTTGAGCCCGGACGGCAACCAGGTGTTGTTTGTGCGCGAGGGCACCCAGTGGTGGCGCAAGGGATACCACGGCAGCCAAGCCTGGCAACTGTGGAGCTATGACCGGGCGAAAGACACTTTCACGCGGCTGTTGCAGAACCCACCCCTGGCAAAAGGTCCAGCGGTGCGCCATGCGGGGCAGCGGGGTTCGATGGCACCCCTATGGAAACCGGACGGCAAAAGCTTTTACTACACTGGCGGACAATCGGGATCGTTCAACCTGTGGGAACACGACCTGGCCACGGGGAACGGCCGCCAGTTGACCCAGTTCACCGACGACTCGGTGGTGCAGCCGAGCCTGTCGGCTGACGGTTCAACCCTGGTTTTCCGGCATTTGTTCGACCTATATGTGCTGCGGCCCGCGAGCGGAAAACCGGCCGAGAAGGTCAACATCGTGACCTCGGCCGACCGGGCTCGGGAAAAGTTGGAACGGCGGACACTGACCACCGCCAGCAGCGCGGCCTTCACCTCGGACGGGCTGGAGATGGCCTTCATCGCCGGCGGCGATGTGTGGGTGATGGACACCGAGCTGAAGGAACCGAAGCAGGTGACGCGGACTCCCGAGGAGGAGCGGTCAATCGTCTTCTCCCCGGACAACAGCAGCCTGTACTTTGTTTCGGATGCCGGCGGCAAAACGGAGATCATCCAGGCCACGCGCGGCGACGCGGGCAAGTACTGGTGGCAGAACGACCGTTTCACGCTGCAGCCGATCACCACCGACGGCAACCAGAAAAGTTTGCTGCAGTTCAGCCCGGATGGCAAGAAGCTGGCGCTGGTGCTGGGGCGTGGCGACCTGGCGGTTATTGACGCCGACGGCAAAAACGGGCGCGTGCTTTCGCCCGGCTATTCAGCGCCGGATTTCGACTGGTCACCTGACAGCAAGTGGATCGCCTTCTCGCGGCAGGACTCGGACTTCAACAGTGACATCTACCTTTTGCCCCTGGACGGCTCGAGGCCAGCTTTCAATGTGAGCCGCCACCCGGACAACGAGGGAGAACCGGCCTGGAGCCCGGACGGGAAGATTTTGGCCTTCACCGGCCGCCGGACGGGCGACGAGGTGGACATCCACTACCTGTACCTGAACCGGGACGATGACGAGCAGGGTAGCCGGGAGCGGACCCTGGAAAAGGCGCTGGAGAAGATGAAGTCGCGGCGTAGCGCCGGCGGGGCGCGCGCTGCGGGGACAACCGGTTCCGCCGGAACCACGAAACCCGAGGGCGAGGCGGGCAAACCGGCGGAAGGCGGGGCGGCAGCGGCGAAACCTGCCACCCCGACGGTGGTGATCGACTTCGAACGGATGAACGAGCGTTTGCGGACGATCAAGGTCGCCGATTCGGCGGAGTCGGGCCTGTTCTGGTCGCCTGACAGCAAGAAGCTGGGCTTCAGCGCCACCGTGGGCGGGGCCCGTGGCACCTACTATGTGGAGTTTCCTGACGGTCTCACCCCGAAATCGCTGAACTCGGGAACCGGGTCGAACCCGCGCTGGCTGAAGAATAACAGCGTGGTGTGGCTGGCCTCGGGCGTGCCCGCCAGCTTCACGCCTTCGGTGGGGGGAGCGGCACCGCCCAGCCCGGCGGCCTCGGTGCTGTCACGCATGGGGCGGACCGGGCCCACCCCGGCCACAGCGACAACGGCACCGGCCACCGGCGAGGCATCGGGCACCCAGTACCGCTTCAGCGCCCTGCAGGAAGTGGAACTGCCCGCAAAACACGCGGCGGTGTTTGACCTGTGCTGGAGGACGATGCGGGACAATTGGTACGACGAACGGCTGAACAACCGGGACTGGAACAAGGTGAAGGACAAATACCTGCCGATGGCCTTCACCGCGCCGGACATGGAAACCCTGGCCACCACCGTGAACCTGATGCTGGGTGAACTGAACGGCTCGCACCTTGCCTTCACGGCCAACGGGGGTACCGCCCCGGCGCGACGGGGAGCGCCGGCGGCACCCGCCACCGGCGAAACGCCGACAGGCAAATGGTCCTTGACCACGCTGCATCCGGGCCTGCTGTTCGACGAGAAATTCCCCGGGCCGGGCTGGAAGATCCGGAGTGTGGTGACCGACAGCCCGGCGGCACACAAGAAACATGCGCTGAAACCGGGCGAGATTGTACTGAGTGTGAACGGCAAGGCGGTGAGCCCGGGCATTGACCCGGCGGAACTGCTGACGGTGGCGCCGAACACCGACCTGGCGCTGACCATCCGCGACGCGCAGGGCAAGGAACGTCAGGTGACCGTGCGGCCGATCCCCTACAGCCAGGCCCGATCGCTTCTGTACCCCATGTGGATCGCCGCCAACCGGGCCAAGGTGGACCAGCTTTCCGGCGGAACCCTGGGCTACCTGCACATCCAGGCGATGGACCAGGCGAGCTTCGAGAAGTTTGAGGAGGCGCTGTATGACGCCGGTGCCGGCAGGCAGGGGTTGATCATCGATGTGCGTGAGAACGGGGGAGGCAGCACCGCCGACCTGTTGCTGACGGCGCTGACGCAGCCCGAGCACGCGGTGACCATTCCCCGCGGGGGCACCACGCCCGGCTACCCTCATGACCGGAAGATTTTCGCGACCTGGAACAAGCCGATCGTGGTGCTATGCAACCAGAACTCGTTCTCGAACGCGGAGATTTTCAGCCACGCCATCAAGACCCTGAAACGGGGCAAGGTGGTCGGTGTGCCCACAGCGGGCGGGGTGATCAGCACCGGGGGCACCACCATCATGGATGTGGGTTTTTTACGGCTGCCATTCCGGGGTTGGTACCTGACCACCAACGGTGAGGATCTGGAACTGAATGGGGCGGAACCGGATGTGGTGATCTGGCCTGAACCCCAGGATGATGCCAGGGGAGTGGATCGCCAATTGGAAAAGGGTGTGGAAATGCTGAAGCAGGATGTTTCGGCCTACCAGAACCGGATCATGCCGGCACCCCGTAAGGCCAGCCAACGTTGAAGCTAGTGAAAGGCCCTCCCGGCCGATTGGAAGGCCGGGAGGCTCCTTTCCCTGCCTTGTTGTTTTGCTTCAGGCTCGTTTTATTTCGGACGGAATGATCCCATGGCGCGCCTGGCTACTTTTTGGGCCCTGATTTTGATGGCCGGTTTGCCGGGGGCATGCCCTGCCGGGGACCAGGACATAGGTCCGTTTGTCTTCAGCTACTTCAAAGGGAATGGCGAAGACGGCCTGCACCTGGCGTGGAGCGAGGACGGGCTGAAGTGGGAGCCGCTTGCTGGCGACAAAGCGCTGACCACGCCCCGGGTGGGCGGCAAATTAATGCGGGATCCATCGATCGCCCAAGGGCCGGACGGCACCTTCCACATGGTGTGGTCGAGCGGTTGGTGGGACAAGGGATTTGGCTATGCCTGGTCGAAGGACCTGATCAATTGGAGCGAGCACCGTTACATCCCGGTGAATGAGAAGGTGCAAGGCGCCAAGAACACCTGGGCACCGGACCTGTTTTATGACCGGACATCGAAGCAATTTGTCATCGTGTTCGCCACGACGGTCCCGGGGCGATTCCCGGAAACGGACCAGGGCGGTGACCACAACCACCGGCAGTACTGGATTCTGACCAAGGATTTCCAAGACTTTTCCGAACCTGCGATCGCCTTCAACCCCGGGCACAACTGCATCGACGCAACTCTTTTCTCGACCGAAAAAGGCCTGACAGCCATCTACAAGGACGAACAGCCGGGCCACAAACGCCTGCATATGGCGACCAGCGCTGGGATCGGTCAGCCCTGGAAATTCGACAGCAAACCGATCCTGGAACGAGACTGGGTGGAGGGGCCAACGGTCCTGCGGGTTGGAAACACCTGGCGTTTGTATTTCGATTGCTACACGAAGGGACATTTCGGGGCGGCAGAAAGCACGGACGGGACGACCTGGAAGGACATCACCGAGAAAGTGTCGTTCCCGAAGGGCGCACGGCATGGGACGGCGTTTGCTGTTTCCAGGGAAATACTGGAAGGCCTGCGAAAGCGGTGAGCAGGCGGGATGGCAAACAGCCATCGGCAATCGGCCCGCAGGCCACTCCCTAGCCGGGGGATGCGGGCCGATCTTGGGAAAAACCGAGGCACCGGTGCCTCTTCCACGCAACCTGTTGCCGAAACTTGACTTACATCCCAAACCGCAATTTGGGCCACTTGGCAAATTGACTTGCCTCGACGGTGACGGTTCGTTAAAAATCAAATTCTGTTCGATTCCCCGATAGCTCAGTTGGTAGAGCGGCGAGCTGTTAACTCGCATGTCCTAGGTTCGAGTCCTAGTCGGGGAGCTTTCTCTTCCTGCAATAGACTGCAATCACCTGCAGAATTGCGCAAAACCCCTTTAGTTTTAAGGCCTTGCGTCACAGCTTGCAGCGTATTGCAGGCTATTGCTGAGTCGTTTTTTGAGCCACTTTTGGCAGAATCTGAGCCACATTTGAGCCACTTTGAGCCGGCACCCAGCCACCCACCTGGGTCAAAACCGGTTCTCTTTTCTGTATCAATCCCGCTGAGGTCCTTGGTGTTTAGAAGCATCCCGCGAGAAATCGACCTCTCCTTTCCTTTGATTTCAAACGGCACCAAACCATGTTTGGGTGATTGGTAATAAGAACAGATCCTGGGGAAAATCCGAAGCCACGGAACGGAAAAAACTGTCCAATATTTGGGGTCCACCGTACTCACCAATTCAATGACTGGGCCCAGCTACGCACCAGCCGGCGAGATTTTCCAAGAAGCCAGTGGCAGCAGTTCAAAAAATGGTGGAACAGATGGCCGGGTGCATCATCCGGATGAATCTGTGCGAACATGATCCTGGGACTGCCTTCGATCCTGGAAAGCTGGCGTCCGTTCAGTGTGAGGCTCTTGATAAATGAATCGCATCACTGCTTTCATGCGCCATGGCGCGAGTGATTTGCTTTGGGCTGCTACCACCATGGTTGCCATGCTCTTTGTTCGTGATTTGCCAAGTCAAACGACCGAAGGCTTGAATTGGCAAAACAAAGCGGTGGAACGACTGAAGGCGATCTATGACCGTGGCGAGTTTCGCGCCAAGACCTACCGGCCAACTTGGATGAGCGACAGTTCCGGCTTTGTCATCGAGGAACAGGCAAAAAACACAAAGGACAAAATTTATTGGTTCCATGATGCGAAGTCAGGCGCGCGGCGGGTCTGGAAGCCCGACGAGAAACTACCCAACTCGGATGATTGGCGCCTCTCACCCCAAGGGACGCACCGCCTTGTCCTTCAAGGCGCCAAGCTTCTGGCGGTGGACCTAAAGACCCGCAAAGAGACTTTGCTTGTATCGCATCCGGAAAGCCGGAGTGTTGAATATCGCAATCCTATTTGGAGTCCGGATGGTTCCCGGGTTGCCTTCGTTGAGGCGGATTTTACCGGGGTGCGACAGCGGTCAGTGTTGGTGCCCGACGATCCATCCTACCCCGGCGTTCAACAAAACCGCTTTGCGCGCGTGGGCGGCGAGATTGAAAAGCTGAGAATCGGCGTCGTGAACTTGGACGGGGCGCAGTTGAGGTGGCTGCTGATTGAATGCCCCAAGGAAGGGTTCTACCTGGGCCAAGTTGCGTGGGCGGGCAACTCTGATGAAGTGCTCATCGAGAAGTTCAGTCGCTTCCGTGACCAAAGGGAATTCCTGCTGGCCAAAACAGATGGCCCGAACCAGACGATCTTCTCGGAAAAGAACGACGCCTGGGTCGAGTCCAGCCAGGGGAAGAATTCCGGCCTCGTCTGGATTCAAGGGGGCAAGGGATTCGTGGTCATCAGCGAAAAGGACGGTTGGCGCCATGCCTACCGCTATTCGCGCGACGGTAAAGAAGTGGCACGATTGACCCATGAGGATCATGACATCATCGATCGCGGTGTTATCGATGAAAAACGCGGCTGGTATTACTACTACGCCTCGCCGGATGATGCGACGCAAAAGTACCTGTATCGAGTGCCGCTGGATGGTTCCGGAAAAAGCAGCCGCGTCACGCCGGCTGACCAGACCGGCACGCACGGCTACCTATTCTCGCCCGACGCAAAGTATGCGATCCATACCTACTCGACCCTCGATTCGCCTCCGCTCTATGAGCTTGTCGAAATCGAAGGACACCGCGTATCGGCGACCCTTGAGGACAATCGCGACATCCGTGAAAAAATGAAGGCGATCATTCCCCGCCCAACCGAATTCCTGAAACTCGACATCGGCAACGGCCTTGAATTTGACGCCTGGATGCTCAAGCCCAAAAACTTCGATCCATCGAAGAAGTACCCGCTTTTCATCTATGTGTACGGCGAGCCTCACGCGCAGACGGTCTTGAACGAATGGGGGGCGGCGCAGATTGACTTCCACCGACTGGTCGCCGAGTTGGGATATGTCGTGGTGTCGATCGACAACAGGGGAACTCCAGCCCCCAAGGGTGCCGCATGGCGCCGGGCGATCTTCGGCAGCCTTGGACCACTCTCCACCGACGAGCAGGAAGCGGGGCTGAAGGCGCTCGTGAAAAAGTACCCGTTCATCGACTCCACCCGCGTCGGAATCTGGGGTTGGAGCGGCGGCGGCTCGAACACACTCAACGCCCTGTTTCGCAAGCCGGATTCGTACCATGTGGGAATCGCGGTCGTTCCCAAGCCGCAACCGCACCTCTACAACGCATGGTTCCAAGAGATCTACATGCGGACCCGGGAAGTCAACCCGGAGGGCTATGAGAAGGCCGCGGCCATGAATTACGCCGATGGCCTCAAGGGCAAGCTTCTGATCATGACCGGCTCTGGGGAGACCAACACCCATATCCAGATCATCGAGGGTTTGGTGGACCGGCTGATCGCTTTGGGAAAACCGTTCGACTACATGGTCTATCCCAATCGAGATCACGGTTTGCGCGAAGGGGACGGCACGCTGGTGCATGTGAGAATGCACATCCTGAGATATCTCATGCAAAACCTGCCGGCGGGTCCGCGGCCCGAAAAACCAAATTGAGGATTTCACCCGATGATTGAAGCAGGATCGAAGCGTTTCTTGCGACTTGGCATCTGGCTGGCTGTTTCGTTGGGTTTGATCAGCCTTGCGGGAGCTGCGCGCGCGGCGGATAAGCCAAACATTGTACTGATCCTCGCCGACGATCTCGGGTACGGCGATCTCGGTTGCTACAACAAAGATTCGAAGATCCCGACGCCGCATCTTGATGAGCTTGCGCGGGAAGGTATGCGGTTCACCGATGCCCATTCCCCCTCCTCGGTTTGTTCACCCACCCGCTACGCACTTCTCACGGGTCGCTACTCCTGGCGGACACGATTGCAACGAAATGTACTTGGCCCTTGGGACAGGCCGCTCATTCCACCAGGGCGACTCACCGTGGGCAAGCTGCTCCAGCAGCACGGGTATTCGACCGCGTGCATCGGCAAATGGCATCTCGGCCTGACATATGCCACGACCGATGGCCAACTGCCAACGAGTCGCGGCAATCCAATGACCAACGTGGATTTCAAAAAGCCCATCGCCGACGGCCCGACAGCCAGGGGCTTCGATCATTATTTCGGAACCCCGGTGCCGAACTATCCGCCTTATTGTTTTGTCGAAAACGATCACACTGTCGGCCTTCCCACCGAGCTGGCCTCCGGTGGCCTGTTCAATATTCCCGGCCCCATGGTCCCCGGCTGGAAGCTCGAGCATATATTGCCCGAATTGACCCGCCACGCCACCCAATGGATCGACGACACGGCAAAAACAAAGAAACCATTCTTTCTCTTTTTCTCACTCACTTCGCCGCATTATCCAGTCGTTCCCGCTCCCGCATTCGTTGGCAAATCAAAGGCTGGCGCGTACGGGGATTTTGTTCACCAGACGGACTGGTCCATCGGTCAAGTTCTGGAGGCACTGAAACGCAACAACGTAGCGGACAATACCCTTGTCATTTTCACCAGCGACAACGGCCCCGAGGTCACCGGCGAAGTCAATCCCGGTGCCTATGATCGCGTGCAGCAGTTCCGCCATCGCAGCGCAGGAGAACTGCGGGGGGCGAAGCGGGACGCTTGGGAAGGGGGTCACCGCGTCCCCTTCATCACACGATGGCCCGGCAAAATACCGGCCCAATCCGTCAGCGATGAAACCATGTGCCATGTGGACTTGATGGCGACTGCCGCCGCCATCCTTGGCGCGAAACTACCGGACAACACCGCCGAAGACAGCGTCAATATGCTGCCTGTTCAACTCGGTGAGCGGCGAAATGCCCCCTTCCGCGAAGCCACGGTGCATCACAGCGCTCAAGGAAAGTTCGCAATTCGAAAAGGGGACTGGGTACTGATTGACGCGCCTGGCGGTGACGACAATGGCGCCCGCGGCGAACCTCAGTGGATAAAGAACGAGCGCGGTTACACTCATCACAACCAGCCCGGCGAACTCTTCAACGTACGCGAAGACCTTCCCGAGCGACACAACCGATTTGCTGACCAACCGCAACTTGTGGCCGAATTGAAGGCGCTCCTTCAAAAATACAAGCGGGAAGGCCGCAGCACGCCCGGGGAGCCCCAGAAGAATGATGTGGAGATACAAGAGTTCTCAGCGCGACCCGCACCAGGGAAAGCCAAAAAAACACCGTGAGTCAACCAGCAAGGATTAAGTAGTCCCCCCGAAGAAATTGAAAAGGCCAGGTATCCCATGAATCGTCTTGTTCTCGCCGTTCTTTTACTGATGCAAACCCTTGGCTTTTGTGCCGGGGCAGATGGCAAGACGGTGCGGGTATTCATCTTCGCCGGGCAGTCGAACATGGTCGGTACGCATTCGAGGGTTGCGGATATTCGGCGATTTCCGCCGTTTGCCGGATTGGATCAGCCGCAGGAAAACGTGCTGTTCTCGTACAAGATGGGGCGGGAGCAGATGACGAATTCCAAGGGCTGGATTCCCTTGCAACCCACGGGAGACTTCTTCGGGCCTGAACTCAGTTTCGGTCGGCAACTTTCACAGCAGCTTGATGATCCGATCGCCATCATCAAGATCGCATCGGGTGGCACGACCCTGGCAGAGGACTGGAATCCCGACAGTCCCGGTGGTTTCAAGCTTTATCCGCTTGCGCTGGAGCACGTGCAAGCCTCGCTGGCGGAACTGGATCGAATGAAGAAACCTTATCGGATCGAAGGCTTCATGTGGCACCAGGGCGAGAACGACATGTTCAGCCGGGAATTCAAACCGAAATACGGCTCGAATCTGAGGAACTTTCTCGCCTGCTGGCGTCGCGACCTGAAGGTTCCGGATTTGAGGTTCTACATCGGCGAGCTATGCACCAAGACAATCTGGGGCATGGACAATCGCGAGAACATGTATGCCATTCGAACAGGCCAGAAGTTTGTCACGGAATCTGACCCACGGGCGGAATACATTCCGACTTCCCATGATGCGGTCGAAATCGGCGGCGATGGCGGCCTGCATTACCACTATGGGACTCTCGGCCAGCTTGAGCATGGCGTGAATTATGCGGACGCCTACCTCCGCACGATTGGGAAGAAAGTCGCGACGGAACGACCGCTCAAAGCCTGGCCGTATGAAAAGGGAAGTTCGATCAAGCTTTTTGTCCTGGCAGGGCATCGCAACATGGAAGGGGAGCGGGCCTTCACCCAGGAACTGAAGACATTAGACGGGCACGCAGGACTCGCCGACGACAATTCCAAGATCGCGTTCAAATACAATCTTGGTGGCGGCTTCAAGAAGTCCAAGGGCTGGGAACCGCTCGGCCCGGCCGGGTTCTACGACACCTTCGGGCCGGAGTTGAGCTTCGGCCACGCGCTGCAGGGGAAGAACCTCGGCAACATCGCGATCGCCAAGTTCACCCACAGCGGATCGCAGATCAACGACTGGACTCCGCAAGGCACGAGCGCGAAGGATCGCAATCTCTACGGCCCGTTCATTGCTTTCATCCAGGAGTCGATGCAAGAGCTGCGGGCAAAGGGGCATCCGGTGGAACTGGCGGGAATCGTTTACCATGTCGGCGAGAACGATATGTCGTTCGGGCCTTACCGACGCAACGCCGGGAAGTGGCTACAATCGACGATCGCGCAGAGTCGCAAAGACTTGGGACTGCCCTCGCTGAAGTGGTTCATCAGCCAGCAACCGCCGATCGATGACAAGAGCGTCAATCAGTTGGATGTCACTCAGGATTTGGCGGAACTCGCCCGCGGTGATGCATCGACCTTTCATCTCAAAGCCTTCGACCTTCCACCCCAGAGGGAGAAGCTAGTCATCACAACCGCCGGAATGGTGAAATTGGGTGAGGTGCTTGCACAGGGTGTTTTTTCCACGCCAAAGCCGACATCAAAACCCGATTAGGGCGCAATGGCGCATGGTTTCAAGGCACGTTTAAATGGGAGCCAACCACCCCAGAAAGAATCCCGAAAGTTATCAGCTATGCTGCGGCCTGAGTCGGGCTGACGGCCCCGGAAAGGACTGCCAACAACTGAACCGATTGCACCAAGGCTGTATGGGGATGTTCCTGCGGTTTTCCTTCGGCCTTGGGATCCGGGTCATTACAACTGTGGCTTGCCCCCATAATCAGCAATCGATTGTCCTCGGGGGTGTATCCCAAAGCAGTCAAGCCTGCACCCACACGACGAATCGTTTCCAGACCTGCTGGATCCTCGGGCTGGCTTCTGCGCAGGAGGGCCCTGCTCGCTTCGGGCGGGACCAACCGGTCGTATTGTGAATGGAGGATAACGGTATCGGGGGGAACTGGCCGGTCCGGATACGGGCCGAAACCAACCGGGAGCCAACTGATACGAGTGGCCGGGGCGATCAATACCAGGGCGGCGGAGGTTTCAAGCTGTGTGGCCAGCGCGCCCCCCATGCTGGAACCAACGATGACATGGGGACGGAAGGAATCCACCGCCTGCTGGGCGATGAACAAGGCTTTACGCAGCCTGGACCAGACGCTGAGAACGACCAGCGTTTTTTGGGCCAATCCCTCCGGAAGCCGGTCAGGGAAAGGGAGTTGCAGGGGCGGATGCAAGTTGAAGCCAGGTCGGGCGTTACGCAACGCCTGGTACTTCACCCCGTCGGGCTTGCCGGAAAATCCGTGCAAGTAAAGCACACGCTTGGACATGGCCAACTCCTTGCGGAAGAAAGGCCCAGATCACTGTAACAATCGGTTCCGGAAGGCGTTCGACTGGAAAAAAAGACATGATTTCAGTTCGAAGGAAGGGACTGCGTTGGTTACAGGCCATCATGCTGGAATGTGGCGTTGAGCAGCGGTTCACGCAACAAGCCAGGTTTGGAACAAACGCTTATCCAAACAGTTGCGCCGCTAACCAATTGGAAGCGGAGTTTGATCAAGAAGATGGCGGGTTCGGCAATACACATCAGCCAGCCACAATTGGCACCCAGAGTGTTGAAGCATTTGGCTTGAAGAAAGGCAGCATTTACCCTCTGGCCCCGACAGCCTGGCTAAGCGTCCAATTCCTTCAGAAAAATCTGACCGTCGATCTTCAGGTCCTGGCAATCATTTTCCAAATCATCGTACCATTCGGGATTATCCCTGAACCGGACAAGAACTTGCCTGATTTGGTCAATCAGGGAAAAATCCGATGCCTTGATATCTTTCATGCGCAAATTCAAGATGCTGCAGAACCGATCGGCTCCATCGTAATCGCCCTTGCTTTCGGGTGACAAAAGGTAAGCTACGACCGCATGGAAATAGTAACGAAAGCAGACCACAGGCATAAAAAGCAGGTCTTCTACGCAATCGAGGGAATTTTCGGCGAACATCTTGTAAGCGGTTTTCAAATCTTTACCCCCGAAATTCGCGTAAGCACTACGCACATCCAAATCCAGTAAATG
>DKBS01000120.1 GCA_002451275.1 Planctomycetaceae bacterium UBA6894
CGGCTATCGGCTGAAGGGTTACGGACATACAATCCCAACCGATCCTTCCAGCACACCCCACACCCCACACCCCTTGCATCAATCCTGCCCACGGGCCTCAAATTCCAGCCGCCAAGTTTCGGCATCGGTGGTGCTTTGGCAATGGAGTTCGAGTGTCCCCACTTCGGTCATGGTGGCGCGCAGTTGGACCGGCTGAAGGCTTCCCGCTGTTTTTTGCGACTGGAGAGAAGTCTCCAGCGGTGCGAGTTCCTCCAATTCGCCCTCCCACTCTTCCAGCCAGTCGCCCGGCTTGTCAGCCTTTCGGTTACTCGCCGCGAAAAAACGGAACCGAACCGGTTCCCCCACCACCAAGCTGAGTTCCACTCCCGGCACAGTCGTGGAGGTTCCCTCCTCCATGCCAAAGGGGACCACACAGAGTGCCTTGATGGGTGGATCCATACCGGGGACGGCGGGCGCCGGGATTTCGACACCCAGATAAAAGGACCTGGATGCCCCCCCACGGATACGGATTCCCCTGCCCCGGCGAGCCGCGCCGTAATAGGCGGCTCCCACGCTCACGGCCTGGTCGAGGTCGATCCCCTCGAGCAGCCGGACCTCGGTCGAGCCGGACCACTGGCGTACCAATTCGATGACACGGTCACGAAGCGGCTGCGACTTGAAAACACCCCCGTTGAACAGGACCCCGGTCACCGGCCGGCCCAACTCCATCACCTGATGACGCACGAACGCAGCCAGATGGCGGGTTACCGCCGGATCATGGGCGTAGGGAAGGCCCGCCTCCTGCAATCCGCCAACCTTGGGTCTGCGGGGCTCATCGATCAGCGCGCAAACCGGGAAAAACCCGTCCAGCAAGCACGCATTCACCATAGCCCGGGTAATCTGCCCCTTGATCGACCCACCCACCAAGCGGGTTCCCTGCCCCAGCAGGGTGAAATCCTCTGACTCCCTGGCAGGATCCGCCAACAAGGACTCCTTCGCCTGGCGGGCGCAATGCACCAATTGCTGGAATTGGGAGGCGTTCAGCTTGGGAACCCCACGGGCGACAAGTTCCTGGCTGGCCGTGTGGGCCAGGGCCATATCCATGTTGTCGCCGCCCAGCAGGATGTGGTTTCCCACCGCAACACGGTTGAGTTCCAAAGCCCCATCATTTTCAGCAACCGTGATCAGGCTGAAATCGGTCGTGCCGCCACCGACATCGCACACCAACAGCAGGTCCCCCACACGGACCTGCTTGCGCCATCCCTCCCTCAAGGATTCGACCCAGGCGTAAAAAGCCGCCTGGGGCTCTTCCAGCAGGGTGATTTTTTCAAGCCCGGCAGCGCGGGCTGCCTCGACTGTCAACTCACGGGCGGCGGGATCGAACGATGCCGGAACCGTCAGCACCACCTCCTGGTTTTGCAGGCAGTGATCGGGGTTGTCGGCAGCCATTTGCCGGTTCCAAGCATCCACCAAATGGCGCAGATACGCCGTGGAGGCTTCGACCGGGGACACACGACGATCCTCCGGCTGGGCCCGCCACGGGAGGCATGGCTGGCGGCGGTCAATAGCTGCATGGCACAACCAGGATTTGGCCGAATGGACCACCCGGGTGGGAACCAGGGCCCCCTGACGCCGGGCGAATTCGCCCACGGCCATTTCCCGCCCCGAGGCCCAAGGGAGATCCAAGGCGCCCGGCGCAGATTCACCCACCCCTGGCAGGTACATGAATGAGGGAAGCAAGCGTCTCGGCTCCACCGTGGAAGGGTGGGTCACCTGGGGAACAGTGAGATTGACCACCGGATCCGCATCCGATCCGGGCAAACCATTTTCCATTCGGCGTAGCCAGGAGAGGGCGCAATTGGTGGTGCCTAGGTCGATTCCAACATCAAAAACTGATTGCGGCATGGTCAAAAACCCCGACATCAGCCAGAAAGCCGGTGCAGAACGGAAGGAAACGAAGGGATCAAACGATTCTGATTCAGGCGACTTCCACCTCGGCCTGCTCCAGCACCAACCCACCGTTTCCCGGTTGCGCCTCGGGGATTTTGTGGGCCTTCACCTTCCAGCCTGGATGGCTCACCTGCCCCTGGAACGGAGGTTGGCCACTCACCGCCCCAACCAGGCGGATGGCAGCGGGATCAAACCCGGGTTCAACCGTGGTCCGCGTCCCCTCGGACGCGGACAAAACGGGTTCCAGCTCGACATATTCCAACAATGCCTTGCGGGCCTTGGCGTGCACCGGACGGACACTGGAGCCAATTGTGGCGTCATCGTAGGCTGTCAGGTCCTCCATCAGCAGGTCCAACAACCTCGCCTCCCGCTGCAACAACTTCAACAAACGGAAAGGCTCAGGAGAGACCCGACCGGAATCCTGCTTCTCGTCCGCGCAAGACGCCCCGCCTACAGCTCCTTTGGTAAGGATTTCAAAAAAGCCAGAAATGGCCTGGCGCACCCGTTGCGGCCTGAATCCGCTGAGCGCCAACAAAACGAGGCATTTGGTCAGGACGATTCCAACCAGGACCAAGCCCAGGGTTTGCCACATCTCCATCCGGAACCTCCCTCGAAAATCAACGCACCGCCCGTTGATAGCGGGCCGGCCCTCCCCAGGCACCCTCCAAACGCTATGGATGAATTGTAGGGAAAAGGCCCAAAACCGGGTTGAAGCCAAAAGGCGGGAAAAATGGACCGAAACGCAAAAAAATGGGCCTTGATCACGGGCGCCGGACGCCAACGGGTTGGTTTCCATGTGGCCAAGGCCCTGGGCCAAAAAGGATTTTCCCTGGCCTTGCACTACCGAAGCTCGGCCCGGGAAGCGGAAGAATCGGCCCGATTGCTGGAAAAAGGCGGGCATGAGGTTCGCCTGGCACAAGCCGATCTCGCCCAGGAAGCAGAGGTCAACCATCTGGTGCGCAATCTCAGGCAGGACATTCAACGACTGGATGTGCTGGTGACCTGCGCCTCCACCTGGCACCCGATCCGACTCGAGGAAACCACCGCGGACGACTATCTGGATTTTTTCCGGACGAATGTGCTGGCAACAGCACTGATCGCCCAAAAGGCGGGCCTGTGGATGGCTGAACAAGGGGATGGGGGCAGCATCATCACGGTGGGGGACTGGGCGATCACCAGGCCGTATCTTGATTATGCGGCGTACCACACCAGTAAGGGCTCCATTCCGACCCTCACCAAGGTCCTGGCGGTGGAACTGGCCAGGCGGAATGCGAATGTGCGCGTCAACTGCGTGGAGCCGGGCCCGGTGATGCTTCCCCCGGATTTGCCGGAAAAGGATCGGGAGGAGGCGATTGGAGCAACCTTGGTCCGGCGGGAAGGCACCCCGGAGCATGTGGCCCAAGCGGTGGTGGCCCTGGTGGAAAACGCCTTCATCACTGGGGCATGCCTCCCGGTGGATGGGGGCCGGAGCGTTTGGGCCTTGAACCGGTAAGGCGACCGGGTTCTCATAAGACAGTACCGCAAACGCCATCCTCTGGTGATCACCATGGAAGACCAGGCCCGTTTTTTGCCCTCCGAACAGGAGGTGGTCAAAATCCTGATGGATCCGCCGCCTGTCCCGGAGGTCATCCAGGCCCCCGCGCCGGGACTGGAAGTCACCCCATCCATCCCATTACCAGTCGAAACCCAACCGGAGGCGAATCCGAAGGAGGAATCGGCCTGGGCAGCCCTTGCCGGCGCGGCCATCATCCTGAATCCGCTGCTGGAAGATCTGGCGGCCACCCACCTGTCGCGGCAACGCAACGGGGCGCAAGCGGAGGAGAAACTCAGGGTGCGACGCCCCAGACTGGAAGGCTGGGCGGATGAAGACGAGCCCGGGGCCCCCGGAATCTAATCAACGCCAAAACGGATAGGCAATCCAGGCAAGTCCCCAAAAAAGCACCAGCCATGCCAAAACAGCGCAATACCACCAATTGAAGGCGGAAACCTGATCCCCGGTCGCGGCGGATTGGCGCCAGGGCAACGGCTCCAAGGGTTTATTTTCCGGCGGAACCGGCTGCGCAAACCCGGAAAAGGCGGGAGGGACCATTGCCTGGGCCACCGTCTCGGGCGGTTTGAACGGGCGGACAACGGGTGTTGATGCAGGCACTGCCGACCTAAGCCGCTGAAATTGTTCGCGCGCCAACCCGGGAGGGTATTCCAGACGCAAAGCCCGCAGCATCGTCTGGCTTTCCGGTGAGCGGAGCGCCTCGGAAAAATCGCGGAACCGGGTGAACGGGTGTCCCGGGCTGGAAGTGGCGAGCCTTTGCCACAGGGTGTAAGCCATTTCCAGCCGGTTGGCGGAAGCGGCGGAGTCCACGGCCAAAACGAGGTATTGGTCACGCAGGGAAAAACCCGAGGCGGTTCGCTCCTTTTCTGCGAAATCAGCCAGCGATAGGTAGGTCGCCAAACTTTCGTCGGGATTCACACCTTTTCCCCCGCCCGTACCAGGAACAGCTATTCCTGGGCCACCGCCTCGGGAATATCGAGCAAGGTCGCCATGTAAGCTGGCCACAGGCCCACCACCGTGGCCAGCAGGGTTCCGCCCCCGAGCACCAGCAGGCACTGGCCCCAGGGAATCATCAAAGGGAATCGGAAACCGGCCTCATCCCACAACATGATGTCCAAGGCATACCATTCCAGCAAGATTCCGGCCACCATGCCCAGCAGGCTGCCTGCAAATCCCATCAGCAACGCCTCCGCCGTTACGGTCCACAGAACCTGGGACCGGGTAGCGCCCACGGCCCGCAACAGCCCCAACTGGCGCTTGCGCTGCAATACCGAGATGAACAGGGCGCTGACCACCCCCAGCAGGGCCACCAACCCCAGGATGGATTGCTGCGCATAGGCGAGCTGGTTCACCCTGGTCAACTGGGAGCGGATCTCATCCAGCATGGTGGGGCTGTCAATGATGAACAGGGCATCCGACTTGCCGAGGCTTTCCTCCAGGCGTTTGCGGACCGCCATCACATCGGCATCCTTTTTCAACCAGACATCGATGATGTCGTAACCGCGGTCGCCGAAATGCTCGAGGTGCCAGTCACGATGAACGAGCAGGGTCCCATCCTTCCAGGTGTAATCGACCACGGTGCCCAAAATTTTCAGGTTTGCCTCCCCGCGGGCGGTGGGAATTGTCAACACATCGCCCACCCGCCTGTGGTGCCGGCCGAGGAAATTCTCCGATACAAAAACGCCCCCGTTCCTGAAGGCGTCCATGTCCTTGTGCGCTTGGTGGACAATTTCCAGTGGAACATCCCCAGGACTGTTCACGCCGTCCATGTTCACACCCAGCATGTAGGTGATCACCCCATCCAGATCGACCCGCCCCAGACGAACCGCCATCCAGGCGCGCAGATCCGGCCCACACTGCTGCGCCACACGGGACGGCATGTTTTCCGGCATGGTCACCGTGGAGACATAGCTGGTGAATCCACTGCCACAGGTTACCAGAAGGTCGGCACCCACCTTGTCCCTGACCCATGAGAAAACGGAGGTTTCGGTGGTGTACAGAAATCCGGCGGTCTGAACCACCAAGGCGCCCGTGGCCCCCAAGGCCGCGATCACCAACCCGGTGCGTTGGCCGGAACGGACCAGGTTGTCCGCAGCCAGACGCAGACCCACACCCGGGATGAATTCGGTGAGCGACTGGCAGGCCCTGCCAACCAGACTGGCGAGCAGCGGTGCGGCCAGAAGACACGCCACCAGCAATACCGCCAAACCGCCAAACGCCCCCATGCGGTTTGGGAGAACATGGCGGTATTCCACCATGCACAACGCAATGGCGGCGAGGGTGCCGACCACCAAAAGGGTAGGCAAAACAGAGCGCAGCCAATAACGGGAAGAGCCGGCGCCCGATTGACGGACCACCCCGGCGGGATCCTCGAGCGAGGCGCGCCAGGCGGGGATGAGCGCCGCGATCAACGCGGTCAAAGTCCCGCTGACCACGGCAAGCAAGCCGTTGCCCCACCCCAGTTGGATAGCGGCCTCGCCTGGAGGGCGCCCCAGAACATCCTCGAGCGCCCCCCCCATGGGCCCCACCACCACCTGTGCAATAGCCAGCCCCAGGGGAATACCCAGAAGGCTGCCAGCCAATCCCAAACAGGCGGATTCCTGCAGGAACAAACCAGCGACCTGGCCACGGGTGGCACCCGCACAGCGGAGCACACCGATGGAACGGCGCCGCTCCTCGACCCCGACCGACATCACGTTGTAGACCAAAAACAAACCGACGATGAGCGATCCCAAACCACCGACCTGGAAGCCGAGTTCCAGACCGCTGGTGACATCCCCCACCAGACTTTCTTCCTGCTCGATCGTGTGCACCTCGGCTCGGTCGCCCAGCTTTTGGGCCACCTCAGCCTGCACCTTCAACGGATCCGCACCAGGCTCCAGAACCAGATCGAGGCGGGAAACGGTGCCCGGACGCTCCGGATAGACCAAGGCCCCCGCCTGGACCGCCCCCAAGGCCACCACCTGACTCAAAACCGGTGCCAAGCGACTTTTCTCGGCCCCCGCATTCACCCGGATGGCACCCGCCGAAACACATTCCAGCCGGCCGGCACCGGCCCGCATGGTGAACGACTTGCCCAAAAGGTCCAAGGCTTCCCCAGCCACGACCGGAGTCTTGGAGAGCAACAGCAACGGGTTGAGGTTGGAGGCCACCTCCAGGGAGAGCCCCTGCTCCTCGACCTGTTTGCGGAGGCTTGCCAAATCCGGAACGGCTCCGGACTTTTTGCCCCCCTGCGCCCACCCCAAAACAAATACCGGGCGGCTGGCAGCGTTTTCCGTCTGGATGAGGGCTCGGCCGATCACCAGCGCCTGCACCCCGGCCAGGCCCTTGACCCCGGAATCGGCCAACTCATCGGCCAAGGCCAAGGGTACGCCTGCCCGACCATTGAGGACCAACAAGTCGCCCCGTGCAAACGGATCTTTCTTGCCCTCGGTGATGCCGCGCTTAAGCGACTGGGTCGCCACCAGGGTGGCCACCCCCAAGGCGATGGAAAGAACAATCAAGAGGGTGCGGCCGGGCTGCTTGAAAAACTGGGCCGGAACCAGCATGCGGGCAATTGGCAGCATGGTCAGCCCTTGGCGGCGGCTTGGCAGGGGTAGTCTTCCCCCGCGATTTTTCCATCACGAATGCGGACCAGACGGTCGGTGCGGGCACCGGCGGAGGCATCGTGCGTGACCATGACCACCGCGCAGCGCTCACTGCGGGGAAGGTCCCCGAGCAAATCCAGGACCTGGGCGGTATTTTCGGAATCGAGGTTTCCGGTGGGCTCATCGCACAGCACGGCGGCCGGCTTCAGGACCAGCGCCCTGGCAATCGCGACCCGCTGCATTTCGCCGCCGGACATCTCCTCGGGCAGGTGACGGCCCCGTTTTCCCAGGTTCACCCGCTCCAGAACCTGGTTGGCCGCCTTGATCGCTTGAAGCCGCCGCTCCCCGCGGAGGAGCAAGGGCAGGGCCACATTCTCCTCGGCCGTCAGGGTGGGCAGCAGGTTGAAAAACTGGAAGATGACCCCCAGCCGCGTGCGGCGCAAAATGGTGCGCTCGGCGTCGGACATGGAGGAGAGATCCCGGCCCTCGAAAAGGGCTTTGCCGGCAGTGGGGGTATCGAGCCCGCCCATGAGATGCATGAGCGAGGACTTTCCCGAGCCGCTGGGGCCCATGATTCCGACAAATTCACCGGGTTCCACACGCATATCAACGCCGCGGACAGCCTCGATGACGCGGCTGCCCTGGCGGTAATGCTTGACGGCTCCAACCAACTCGAGCATGCGGTTCCTTTCCCGGAAACCGTCCGTAAACCCTAGGTGAGCTTGCGGTGCTTGAACTTCTGTTGCTCGCCCGAGTCACCCTGGCGCAGACGGCGAAGTTCCTCATAGCTTTGGAAGTTGCCATCATGCCAGACCACTTTGCCGTCACCCTCGAACGCGAGGATGTGGGTGGCGATACGGTCGAGGAACCATCGATCGTGGCTGATGACCACGGCGCACCCGCCGAAATTGGTGAGGGCCTCCTCCAGGGCGCGGAGGGTATCAACATCCAGGTCGTTGGTGGGTTCGTCGAGCAGGAGGAGGTTGCCGCCGCGGCGCAGCAACTTGGCCAGGTGCACCCTGTTGCGCTCACCACCCGAGAGTTCCCCGACCTTGCGCTGCTGGTCGGTCCCCTTGAAGTTGAAGCGGGAAACATAGCCCCGGGATGGGACCTTGCGCTTGCCCAGTTGCAAGGTATCGGTGCCCCCGGTGATCTCCTCGAAAACGGTCTTTTCGGGGGAAAGGCTATCGCGGTTTTGATCGACATAGCTGAGCAGTACGGAATCGCCCACCCGCATCGTGCCGGCATCCGGCTTTTCCTCGCCCACAATCATGCGGAAGAGGGTGGTCTTGCCCGCGCCGTTGGGCCCGATAACCCCGACTATGCCCCCCTTGGGCAGATTGAAGTTGAGATCCTCGAAAAGCACATGATCGCCGAAGGCCTTCTTCACCCCCTCGGCACGGACCACCAGGTCGCCCAGGTGGGGGCCGGGTGGAATCTGCAGGATCAGGTCATCCTCCCGCTCCTCGTAATCCTGGGCCGCCAGTTGCTCGTAGGCAGCCAGGCGGGCCTTGTTCTTGGCCAGGCGACCCTTCGGGGAGGTACGGGCCCATTCCAACTCACGCTTGAGCTGTTTCTGCCGGGCGCTTTCGGATTTTTCCTCGCGGCGCAGGCGCTCCTGTTTCTGCTCCAGCCAGGAGGAATAGTTCCCCTTGAAGGGGTGGCCCACACCCCGCTCCATCTCGAGGATCCAATCGGCCACATTGTCCAGGAAGTAGCGATCGTGGGTGACCGAAACGACGGTGCCCTGAAAATCCTTGAGGTGCAATTCCAGCCAATTGACACTTTCGGCGTCGAGATGGTTGGTCGGCTCATCCAGGAGCAGCATGTCGGGCTGCTCGAGCAACGCCTTGCACAACGCCACGCGGCGGCGCTCGCCACCCGACAATTGGGCAGGCTTGGCATCGGCAGGCGGCAGCCGCATCGCATCCATGGCGATTTCCAGCTTGCGGTCGAGGTTGTAGGCGTCGCAGGCGTTGATCTTGTCCTGGACGGTGTTCAGCTCGTCCATGAGCTTGTCCATTTCCTCGGGCGACGCCTCGGCCATTTTTTCGCCGATTTCCTGCTCGCGGTTGAGCAGGGCGCGGATGGGCGCCACCGCCAATTCGAGGTTGCCCTTCACATCTGTTGACTCATCCAGGCGGGGCTCCTGGGGAACATAGCCGATGCGGATGTTGGGGGCAGGCCGGCAGGTGCCGACATAATCCCTGTCCACCTGGGCCATGATGCGTATGAGGGTGCTTTTGCCGGCACCGTTGCCACCGATCACGCCGATCTTGGCTCCCGGATAAAAGGACAGCCAGATGTCCTTGAGAATCTCCTTGCGATTGATGACCTTGTGCAGGCTCTCGATGGTGCAGATGTATTGCTCGCTCATTCGTGTTCCCAATCCCAGGTCATTGACCAAGACTTCCCGTCGCGGCATCACGCCCCAGCGGCAACACGGCGGAGCCCCGAAAGGATGCCCCGCCGCCCGCGTTCCGTTTCCAATCGCACCGTCCCAGCGGGATCAGTAGGTGACCGCCCCCTCGGAGGCGGAACGGACGGTGTGCGCGTATTTCAGCAGCACACCCTTCGAAGCCTTGAGGGGAGGCTGTTTCCAGCCAGCCAAACGCTTCTTCAGCTCCGCCTCATCGACATGGAGGGTCAGGGTCTTCGCGTCGGCATCGATGGTGATGCTGTCGCCGTCGCGCACCACCCCGACGGGGCCGCCATTGTAGGCCTCGGGGGCGACATGGCCCACCACCAGGCCATGGGTGCCGCCGGAGAAACGGCCATCGGTGATGAGTCCGACGCTGTCGCCCAGGCCCTGCCCCACGAGAGCGGCGGTGACCGCCAGCATTTCACGCATGCCGGGCCCCCCCACAGGGCCCTCGCCGCGGATGACAACCACATCGCCATCCTTGATCTTGCGCTCGGCGATGGCCTTGGCGCAGGCCTCCTCGCCGTCGAAAACCTTGGCCGGGCCGGTGATGCTGCGCTTTTTCAGGCCGGCTACCTTGGCCACCGAGCCCTCCGGCGCCAGATTGCCATGCAGCACCACGATGTGCCCTGAGGCGTGCATCGGGTTTTCAAAGGTTTTTACCACATCCTGCTTGCGGGCATAAATGCTGGGCACATCCTTCAGGTTTTCGGCCAGGGTCTTCCCGGTCACGGTGAGGCAATCACCGTGGAGCAAGCCCTTGTCCAACAGCGCGCGAAGGACAGCGGGCGTGCCACCCACCCTGTGCAGGTCAAACATCACATACCGGCCACCCGGTTTCAGGTCGGCCAAGTGGGGGATTTTGGCGCCCAGGCGTTCAAAATCAGCAAGAGTCCATTCCACCTCGGCCTCGCGGGCGATCGCCATGAGATGCAAGACGGCGTTGGTGGAGCCGCCTAGCGCGAGGACCAGGGTGTAGGCGTTTTCCAGCGACTTCCGGGTGATGATGTCACGGGGCTTGATACCCGCTTTGATGAGGTTCACCACGGCGATGCCAGCCAGGAAGGTTTCGCGCTCCTTGGCGGCGGTGACCGCAGGGTAGCTGGCATCGTAAGGCAGGGACATGCCCATGGCCTCGATGGCGCTGGACATGGTATTGGCGGTGTACATGCCGCCGCAGGAGCCGGCGCCGGGGCAGGATTCGCACTCGATCTTGTGGACGCCCTTGGCATCGAGCTTGCCGGCCTGCTCGCGGCCAACCGCCTCGAAAATGCTGACGATATCGAGATCCTCACCATGCTCGCCGACGCCGGGCATGATGCTACCACCGTAGACGAACACCCCGGGCACATTGAGACGGGCCAGCGCCATGAGGCAGCCGGGCATGTTCTTGTCGCAACCGCCGATGGCGACCACGCCATCGTGATTCATGCCGGACGAGACCACCTCGATCGAGTCCGCGATCACCTCGCGGCTGACGAGGGAGTAGCGCATGCCCTGGTGGCCCATCATGATGCCATCGGACGCGGTGGGCGCCCCGTAAATTTGGGGAACGCCGCCTCCAGTGCGGATGCCCTCGATAGCCTTGCGTGCCAATCGATCCAAGTGGGCGTTGCAGGGGGTGATGTCAGAAAAGAGGCTGGCGACCCCCACCACCGGGCGGTCGAAATCTTCCTCAACAAAGCCGACGGCGCGCAGCATGGCACGGTTGGGGGCGCGGCCAGGGCCGCCGGTTGTCAAGAGGCTCTTGCGTTCTTGCATGGTCGATTTCACCTGTTTCCAGAAACATTCGGAGGCAGGGTGCCCGAATCCGTCAGCCGGGCGACATGTGCCTATCGCTGGTTTTCCAAAGTTTTATCCTAGCGGACCGCCCAGCCACGGGCCAGCAGGGCCCGGGTGGCCCCATGCCTATCCATCCCGCTCCGCTGGACCGGTTCGCGCCGCGATAGAGTACGGAAGGGAATCACCGGGCCGGACCGACAGGATGAGCTCGGCGATCCAGCCCAGGGAAAGCATTTGCACCCCAAAGAGCAGGGCCCCCAGCGAAACAATCAGCAGGGGCCTGCGGTGAAGGGGTTCGCCAAAACCGGGATCCGCCAAACGAACGCACCAAATGACTGACAGCCACGCCAAGGCCCCCGCCCCGAACACAATCGCCACCATGCCGATGGCTCCCAGGAGATGTTTGGGCCGGTTGCCGAAACCAGTCAGGAAGCTGACTGTCAACAGATCAAGGAATCCCTTCAAAAAGCGGGTCACACCATATTTGGATTGGCCGTGCAGGCGAGGGTGGTGGGTCACGGGGATTTCGCCCACCTTGAAGCCGCGCGCCGCGGCCAGAACGGGAACGAAACGGTGAAGCTCGCCGTAGATGCGGACTTCCTTGAAAATATCGGCACGGTAAAGTTTCAGTCCGGTGTTGTGATCGTGCAATTTCACGCCGGTGAGCCAGCCGATCATCCAGTTGAACACCCGGCTGGGGAAGACCTTGTGCCAGGGGTCGTTGCGTTTTTTCTTCCACCCACAGACCAAGTCTAGGGGCTCACCATGCGGTCCCCCGTGATTCAGGTGGGCCACCATGGCCGGCAATTCGGCAGGGTCGTCCTGCAAGTCAGCGTCTAATGTGAGAATCCACTCACCCCGCGCGGCGTGAAAACCCGCCATGAGTGAGGCAGCCTTGCCGAAATTACGCCGCAATTTCAGGCCGCGGACTTCCGGATGGACTCGGGAGAGCTTCTGGATTTCGGCCCAGGAACCATCCTCACTCCCATCGTCTATGAGCAGGATCTCCAAGCTATGGCCACACTGGCCTCCGGCCTTAAAGGTGCGCTGAACCAGTTCGGCCAGGGTGGCCACCTCGTCCTTGACCGGCACAACAACCGAAATCATCAGGCCCCCGAGTCATTGAAAAATGGGACGGCACCCGCACCAGGCCCTGCACCCATGGGTGGAACGCCGGGAGGCGGAGCGGCGGGTCCGGGGTTGGGTAGCGGCTCGGGCATGGGACGCCGCGGATTGGGCACAGGCAAGAGGGGAGGCAGGGCGGGCGCAGGTCCGGTGAACCCCTCGGGGTCCAACAACCCGGCAGGAATCACCTCGCTTCCAGGCCCGGCAAGGTTGCCCCCCGCTCGCAGGGAACGAAGCCCCTCGGTATTGGTGAGGAACACCACATTTCCCACTGGAATAGGCTTGAGGCCCGCCATCTCCGCCGCCAACCGCAAAGCGGCCTCCAGAGTTGCCCCCTTTAGTTGCAGCGTGACCAGGACCTTGCCAGCGGCGGATTGGCGGGGATCGACCACCAGATTCACCCCTTTCGCCTTGGCCAATTCAGCCAGAGCCTTTTCAAGGGGGACCTGATTCCAAGCCACATCGACCTTCTGGCGCATCTGCAAATAAAAGGCGCGGTCATCGGTGGTGACCAACCATGTGCCATCCAGTGGAACGACCACCAACCCCTCCGGGCCCAGCAAGCGTTCGAGGTGCTCGGACACCTTTCGCCGGCCGGCGGGGGCGGGGAATCGGGCCTCCTCCCCCTCGTTCATCAATCCAAAAAGGGCCCGATTGTCGAGGACGAAACGGATTCCGACGGACTCGCCAATCGATTGGAGCGCCAAGTTGATAGTCAGTTCACCCTCCAACCGCAGGGAAACCACACGCTCCAAAGGGTTGACCACAGAGAGCGGCGCAGGCAAACCCGACGGGGCGGGCTCTTGCGCAACCAACCAAGTCCCGGCCCATGCTAGAAACCAGAGACCGGCACAACAGCAATGGGTTTTGTTCAACAGGCCCATGGGAATCCTCCCCGCCAAGAATGGCCACTCCGGGCCACAACGTGAGCTCCAGCACACTCTTTCAGTCTACTTCATGGGGGGCTCCCCTGGGCAGGGCTTCACCATGTGCTTGGAAATGCGATTGAGGGCATCAGGCAAGAAACGCACCGCACCCAGGTGAGTGCAATCGAACCAGACAATCTCGGGTTTGCCTGCCTTTTCCCAGAGTTTCACGGTCATTTCTGGCAAAATCACCTCATCCTGCTTTCCTGCCATGATGAGGACATCCCGACCGGCCAGACGGGCAGCCCAGGTGATGGGATCGTACGGGGCGAACAAGTAGGCGGCCATTTCCTTGGTTCCACCGTTCGCCTCGAACGACTTCACCATCTCCCTGGCCTGGGGGTGGCTGTAGTAAGCGTCGACGAAGCCACCACCTCCCAGGAGGATCACCACCTTCCGGTAGCGTTCCTCCACCGCGCCGGTGAGGGCGGAGACCAAACTTCCCAGGCTGGTGCCGGAAATTCCCAACCGCGAGGCATCCACCTCGGGACAGGAACGCAGCCAAGCGTTGGCGACCCTGAGGTCGAGCACCGCCTGACGGATGGCCGGCAGGGTGACCAGGAGGTTGGACGAAAGCATTTTGACCTTCGCATTTTTCGGTTTGCGCGGTCCGTAGTAGGGCATTTGCACATGCAGGGCCGCCACACCACCCCGGGCGAGGTGGTCGCACATAAGCCGGGGGATGGTCTCGCTGCCGGCGAGAATGTCCAGAACTACTGTGGCGGCAAAGGGTCCCTTACCCTCGGGCAGGTAGTAGCGGGCGTGGACGGTATTGTTTTCAGGAAAGGCTGATTTCACCGGCGAGGGAAACTGTAACCCGTAGACCGTGTATGCCCCCTCCACACCATGCAAACGCTTTGCCTTGAACGGGAAGTCCGCCGCCTGCATGCGATACGCGGAGGGGACCTCGGATTCACGGGAGGAGGGCTCGAAACGGATTTGCCCCTCCGCGGGAAGGCGCTGGGCATCCTGTGCCCTTACGAGCGGGCCGCAGCAAGCAGCAAGGCACAGGAAGTATCGCAGGAAACACGTCATTGAAGCCCCCTTTGGCCGAAAACCCACGGTCACTTGCCTGGGGCCTTGCTGTACCCCAACAGGCTTCGCTCCTTGATCAGCTTGGCCACAGGCGGGGGGACCATGTCCTCCCAAGTGCGGCTGCCCTTGGCTATCAGTTGCAGCACCTCGCGCGAGAAAATGTGGAGGTATTCCTCCATGTAGTTGTCGAGTGGCACCATCACGCCACGGTCCATCAGATACTTGAACAGGTTGCGCAACTCATGGTCGACACGGAAATTATCCAGCGTGACCAGAGCCCCGTCCTCCCGGTTGAAATATGGGTAGATGTAGAGTTTCAGGTCGAACTTGAAGAGCCGGCCGAAGGACTCGAGGATGCCGCCGTCGAGATGAGTATAGTACTTGGGATCAAACAGGTCCTTGAGACTGGGGATCCCCATCACCAGCGCCACCCTTTTTGACGAATGTTGCGTCAGGAAGGAAGCCATGCGGTAGTACTCGAAATAGTCGCTGATTAGGGTGGTCATGCCGCAAGCCGCGAGAATATCGGCCCGTGCCAGGAAATCGGAATAGCTGGTATTCGTGTTGGTTTGCTGCAGATTGTTCATGGTCAACTCGGTAACCGTGACAATCTGGTCGCGCTCCTCGGATGGCAACTCGGCGGAAAACTTCTCGCGGGCGCACCGCAGCATGTCGAGATTTACATGGGTCACCGGGCGGAAGCTGCCACGCTCCAGCAGGATGTTTTTCTTGTAGAAGAATTCGGAGGGTTGGAGGACCTTGCCGCTGGCATCGAACATCGCGGCCTTGCTGAGTCCAAGCTGGACCAGTTTCAGGCTCATGACCCGGTTGTCGACCATGCGGAAGCCGATTCCAGCGAACTCGATCATGTCGATCTCGATGCGGCTGGTGCTCAGGTTGTCGAGGAGCGACTCAACCAGCACCTCCGGCTCGTGGTGGTGGTAGAACGCACCGTAGAGCAGGTTGACGCCGACAATGCCCAGGGCCTCCTGCTGCAGCAGATTTTCGGAATCGAGCAGGCGAACATGGATGATGATTTCGCTGTCCTGGTCGCGGGGATAAAGCTGGTAGCGCACCCCCAACCAGCCGTGGCAATCGCGGTTACCGCCCTTGTAGCTTTTGGCGGACACGGTGTCGGCAAAGGTGAAAAACGCGGTGCTATCGCCCCGCTTGTCCATGAGCCGGTCCACATTCAGCTTCTGCTCGTGTTCCAGCATGGCCTCCAGACGCGGGCGACTGACATAGCGCTCGCAAGGACCGTAGATGGCATCAGAAACAGTCATGTCGTAGGCGGACATGCTTTTGGCGACGGTTCCAGCGGCGCCTCCCACCCGAAAGAACCAACGAACCACTTCCTGACCGGCGCCAATTTCCGCGAAGGTACCGTAGCGCCGGTGATCGAGGTTGATGCGGAGGGCCTTGGAGTGGGTGTCCGGTTTTTCGCGGACAAAACTGGCGCGGGCAGAATCGGTCATTTGTCTTGTTCCTGTCTGGAAACGGAGTCTGGCACCAGCCATTTGGCCATGAATTCGTAAGCCTCCAGGCGGGTTGACACTGGAAAATCGTGCCCACCTTCAGGGGTCCGGAGTTGCAGTTTGTCGGCGGCACCGAGCAAGCGGAAGACCGGCATGGCCGCTGCCACCGAATCCCTCACCCCCTGGAGATCAAAGTTATCGTCCCTTGTCGGCGCGCTGACGAAAACAGCGCGCGGGGCGATGGCAGCAAGCACCTCGGGGAAATCAAAGGGCATCCGGGCCGGATCCTTGGCAAAGACAGAAGTGATACGTGGCATGTAACGACTGGAGGTCCAACCGGTCAGGTCGCCATTCATGTACCTGGGGAAGGCAGTGAAACCGCAACTGGTCACGGCCACCTTGATTCGGGCATCAAAAACCGAGGTGAACAGCGTGTTGTGCCCTCCCAGGCTATGGCCGATCGCCCCGATTCTTTCCGGATCAACCTCGGGAAGTGAGCACAGGACATCGATGGCGCGACTGTTGTTCCATATGGCCAGCATGCTACCAGACTGCCAAGCGGGATCCTCGAAATCGCAAGGGTATTCCCCGAAGCTGGGATAATCGGGAGCCAGACAAACAAAGCCGCGATCTGCGAGGTCGTAGGCCTGGCGCTTGGACACGGATTGCCCCAAGCCCACGGGTTCATCTTTTCCCATGGGGATGGTCTGGTGGAGACACAACGCTGCGGGGCACCGGGCCAACGGCCTGTCTGCCGGGGGCTGCGGGATCAGCAACCAGGCTTTGACCACAGTTCCGGGACTGGGTTCGAAACTGATTTTTTGACGGGTGTGGCGAGAAACCTTTTCTGAGGCCCCCAAACGCTTGACGGATAGTGGTGTACGGTGCTCCTCGGAGGGAAAGGCGCCCATCACCTTTTCCATCCCCCGAAGAATCTCCTTTCTCCGGCCGGGCCATTGGTCGGGA
>DKBS01000216.1:0-3626 GCA_002451275.1 Planctomycetaceae bacterium UBA6894
GCCTGCAAAGGCGTGGTGGTCTGGTCCCGTTTCGCCACGGAGGTGTCCGGACTGGGAAAATCAAAGGCACGGTAAAGCTGTGGCACCTGCAAGCGGTCGAGCTTGAGATACAGCGTGCGCCTGGGAGCGTTAATGTCACCCACCGACGGTCCCCCGACTTTCGCGTCCAGCCTTCCGGAAACCGCCAGCAAGCTGTCACGCAGCCCTTCAAACTCAAGACGCCGCGGCTCCATGCGCCCCAGCAAACGGTTTTCAGGATCTTGGGTGTAGATGGCCCCGTCTGTAGGCTGGCCCTGCAGGAAGGTTTGGCTGGTGAGCATCCGCTTCAGCAACCGTTTCAGCGACCAGCCATCCCGCACCAACGAAGATGCCAATTCATCCAGCAGTTCAGGGTGCTTGGGTGCCTCCCCGCGCGACCCGAAGTCCCCCGGGGTGCGCACCAGCCCCTCGCCAAACACATGGCCCCACAACCGGTTGACCCACACCCGCGCCAGCAGCGGATGATCCGCCTGGGTGATAGCCATGGCCAACTCCAGCCGACCGGATCCATGCGCAATCGCCCGTCCATTCCCCAGGCTGGAAGGCACCACCCTGGGTGCGGTGTCACCTGGTCGCAACGGGTTGCCCCGGAGAAACACCCTGGCCGGCTCCGGTTGGGCCGTGTCCACCAATCCATGCGCCCGGGGTGGTGCCCCTTTCCCCTCGATGCGCCAGGTTTCCACCTTCTTGCGCAAATCCTGCAGCACCCCTTGGCCCGCGCGGTCAGGAAACAGCTCCAGATCCGTGAATGCCGATTGCGGCGTGTTCCACGGCGCATCCGGGCTTTCCCACAGTTTGGCCAATGCGGAAGACTGCTTCCGGTTCTCTTCCGAAAACCCTTTGGCAAATGCCTCAGCGGCCTTGGCCGCCGTGTCCGCCTTGGCTTTCCGCAACGATTCCAAAAGAGGCGCAGGCACCTGTTTCGCCTCTACTCCATCCAGCACGGCAGCCAGTTGGCGGGCAAAATCCTTCTCCGGCAACGCCTCCACCGCCAGCCACAATCTCCAGACCGGGCTGGTTTTCCGCACCGGCGCGTCCAGCCACGCCCGCCACCGCTTCAACAGCGTCGGGTTGGGATCCTTGGGGTCGGCGATAAGCATGAACTCGTCCTGGGCAGGCTTGCCCCGCTGCTCCCGCACCGCCATCAGGTGCTCGGCCAGTCTGGTCCGAGCCGCATCCAGCGTTTCCTGATGGCGTTTGGCCACCAGATCCTTCAGTTTGTTTTCCCGTTCCGTCATCTCTTTCTGAAAGGCCGCCAGTTCCGGTGTTTCAGGCGGCTTGGCGAACAACGGAGGCACCTCGGGCTCCACCGAGGCGGCGAAGATGGAATAGAGACTGTAGTAATCCACCATGGGCACCGGATCGAACTTGTGGTCATGGCACCGTGAGCAGGCCACCGTCAGCCCCAGCAGCCCTCGCGTGACGACATCGATCCGGTCATCGATGATGTCGTGCTGGTTGTTCATGAACCGCCCGCCCAGCGTCAAAAAACCGAGCGCCGGCAGGTCGCTGATGAGAGCCTCGCCCTTTTCCACCAACCGGTCAGCGGCAAGCTGAGAGCGAATGAAACGGTCATAGGGCATGTCGCTGTTGAAGGATTGGATCAACCAATCGCGGTAGGCGTACGACCAGGGAAAATTCCCATCCTGAAAAAACACATAGCCCTTGGTGTCGGAATACCGCGACACATCCATCCAGTGCCGGGCCCAGCGCTCGCCGAAGGCTGGACTGGCCAGCAGGCGATCCACCTCTTTTTCCCATGCATCAGGTGCCTGGTTTTTCTCAAACGCCTGGACCTGTTCGAAGGTGGGGGGCAAACCGGTGAGGACAAAGCTGGCCCGGCGGAGCAGGGCACGCCGGTCGGCTTGGGGTGAGAAAGCCAAGCCGGCCTTTTTCAACGCTTCACCGATGTGGTGGTCGATGCTGTCAGGCGAAGGTGATCGGGCAAACGGCTTGTAGGCCCACAGGTCTTCCCGTCTGGCGGGCCCTTTGGCCAAGGCCTTGGTTTCAGGCCAAACCGCCCCGGCGCGAATCCACTCTTCTACCCTGGAGATTTGCTGTTCACTGAGAGGTGCCTTGGGAGGCATGCGCTTTTCCGCTGTGGGCTTGAGCACCTGGACGAGATGGCTGTCCTGCGGTTTCCCCGGGACTAGCGCGGGCCCGGATTCGCCTCCCTTCAAGGCATTCGCGAGAGAATCCAGCCGCAGCCCGGCCATTTGTTTCTTGGCCCCATGGCATTTGTCACAGTGTTCCAGCAAAATCGGCCGGATTTCCCGCTCGAAAAGGTCTTCCGCCGGTCCGGGGAACGCCATCGAAGGGAACAGTGGCAGGAATATGAAAACCAGAAATTGGCGCATGGCAAATCTGCGGGGTGGGGATACCAATTTATTGCAACACGATTGAGACAAGATGTCGAGTCGATACATTCCTATAATTTCAACAGATCACCGCTCTCTCTCCCTTGGGTGAACGCATGACAAGCAACCAACAATCGGGCCATTTGGACGCAACCTCCAACCCCCTCTACGACCAAAGCGCGACCTTTCGCATGGCCCGGCGGCAGTTGGAACAGTGCGCCGCGGCGATTGATTTGCATCCGAATGTGCTGCGGCGCATGGCCATCCCCAAACGGGCATTGGTAGTGTCGGTGCCGGTGCGGCGGGACGACGGGCGGATAGAGACCTTCGCTGGTTTCAGGGTACAACACAGCCTGACCAGCGGGCCGAGCAAGGGGGGATTGCGCTACCACCCGATGGTTGACTTGGGCGAGGTGGCCGCGCTGGCCATGTGGATGAGTTGGAAATGCGCGATCATGAATCTGCCCTTTTCAGGGGCGAAGGGTGGCATCGCGGTGGACCCTTCCACCTTGTCCACCGGGGAAAAGGAACGGTTGACCCGACGATTCACGGAGGAAGTGCTGTCGATCATCGGTCCGCGCATGGATGTGATGGCACCTGATATGGGCACCGACGAACAGACCATGGCCTGGATCATGGACACCTACAGCATGAAGGTGGGGTACGCCTGCCCTGAGATTGTGACCGGCAAACCGGTAGAGATCGGGGGGATTGTGGGCCGGCGGGAGGCCACCGGGCGCGGCGTGGTGATGACCGCCATGGCGGCCCTGGAAGAACTGAAAATCCGGCCGGAAACCGCCACCGCCGTGGTGCAGGGCTTCGGCAATGTGGGGTCAGTGACCTGCCAGGAGTTGGTGAAGCGTGGCGTGAAGGTCCTGGCGGTGGGCGACAAGACCGGAGCCGTGCGTAACAAGAACGGGCTGAATATCGAGGCCCTCGCAGCGCATGTGGCAAAAGGACTGCCCCTCAACCAGTTCGGGGGAGGCGAGGAACTCGATCCGCAAGAGTTGCTCACCCAAGAATGCACGTTGGCGGTGCCCGCGGCACTGGAGCGTGTGATCGACGAAAAGAACGCCGGCAGACTGAAATGCCGGGTGCTGGCTGAGGGAGCCAATGGACCGACCACCCCGGGAGCCGACGCGATCATCCAAAGCAGCGACATTTTTGTGATACCCGATGTGTTGTGCAATGCCGGCGGCGTGACGGTGAGCTACTTCGAGTGGGTGCAGG
>DKBS01000216.1:3846-15092 GCA_002451275.1 Planctomycetaceae bacterium UBA6894
CTACTTCGAGTGGGTGCAGGACCTGCAGCAGTATTTCTGGACCGAAAAGCAGGTCAACGAAAAACTGGAAGAACAGATGCTGGGGGCGTTTCACCGGGTGCGTGGCCTGGCCAAGGAACGTACGCTGGCAAACCGGACCGCGGCACTGGTGCTGGGTGTGCAGAAGGTGTCGAAAGAGATGGAACGGCGCGGACTGTTCCCTTAATCCCAAGGGTCAGGACAGCATTTCCTGAACCACGCGCCCGTGAACATCCGTCAGGCGGAAATCACGGCCGGCGAGGCGGAATGTCAGCTTCTCGTGGTCGAAGCCCATCAGGTGCAGGATGGTGGCGTGCAGATCGTGCACGTGGACGGGTTTTTCAACAGCCTTGAAGCCGAAAGCATCCGTGGCGCCCACGGCAGTGCCCGTGCGTACGCCGCCGCCGGCAAGCCAGACCGAGAAGCCATAGGGATTGTGGTCACGACCGTTCAAACGGCCCAGGTTGGAACCTGGAGTGGGCAGTTCCACCGTGGGGGTGCGGCCAAATTCGCCACCCCACAGCACCAAAGTGTCTTCCAGCAGCCCACGACGCTTCAGGTCGATGAGCAGGGCGGCGATGGCCTGGTCGCAATCCTTGGCAAGCCGGCGGTGGTTGGCCTCGAGATCATCGTGACTGTCCCAAGGTTGTCCCGCGCCGGTCCACACTTGAACCACGCGGGTGCCGCGCTCGACCAAACGGCGGGCCAGCAGCATCTGGCGCCCCTGAATGGTGTCGCCGTAGAGATCGCGGGTGGATTGGTCCTCGCGGGCAAGGTCGAGGGCGTCGCTGGCTTCCCACTGCATGCGGAAAGCGAGTTCCATGCTTCCCAGGCGCCCTTCCAGGCGCGGATCGGGAGGCAGAGAACCGCCGCCCAAACTCTGCAGTTTCCTGGCAAAGGCAAGCTGTGCCTTTTGGGTGGCGGGTGATACCGCTTCGTTTTTCAGGTTTTCAATCCACTGCGTTGGCGAATCAGCCAGCGTGTCCAAGTGGGTACCCTGACAGGCGGCGGGCAGGAAGGCGTTCTGCCAATTTTGCCCTTCCTGCACCGGAAGGCCACCGGGGCACAGCGAAACAAAACCGGGCAGGTTGGCGCACTCGGTCCCCAAGCCGTGAACCAGCCAGGACCCGAGGCTCGGGCGGATCTGGCGCTGGTCGCCGCAGTTCATCAGCATCAGTGCCGGTTCGTGGTTGGGCGTGTCGCTTTGCATAGACCGCACCACGCAAAGCATGTCAGCGCATTGGGCAACCTTGGGAAACAGGTCGCTGACCGGCAGGCCAGACTGGCCGCAGGGCTTGAATTTGAAGGGTGAAGGAAAAGCGGATCCGGTTGGGCGTTCGGTGAGCAGTTTGGGACCGGGCAGCGGCTTGCCGGCGTACTTGGCCAACTCGGGTTTGGGGTCGAAGCTGTCGATGTGGGAGGGGCCACCGTTCATGAACAGGTGGATCAGACGCTTGGCCCTGGGCCGATAAGTTGAACTGCGGGGAGCCAGCGGGTTGGCCTGGGATTCGCCAGCCATGGCGCGAAGAGCCAGCAAGCCCATGGCGGTGCCCACGCTCGCCAGGAAATGGCGGCGACCGAAGGGGGCACTGAATTGGACATGGGGCGGATTCAATCGTTGCTCCTAGGGCACAAAGTGGAATTCATTGGAAAGCAGGAGCGCCTGGGCCAATGACTGCCACGGGTTGAGCGGAACCTGTTCGGGGCCGGAGAAATCGCGGCCGGAATCGTGCATTTTCCCAGTGCCTTGGTAACTCAGGCGGGGGGACCAGAGAAATCCATCGTAGCCCGGATCACCACCTGAAATGACAAGCCAGTCGAGGGTGTCGCCTTTTTGAACCTCGATGGGACCCACTTTGGTCCCGACCTCTTCCTGCAGCACTTTCCAGGATGCCAGCAGGCCGTGGCGAGAGGAGACCAAACACGCTTCCACACCATCGCCCCGGTAATCGGGGTGACGGAGGATCCCATCGATCATCACGATGCCCGACTCGGGGGCGGTGAACCGGCGAACCACGGCCTGGTTGGGCTTGTTCCCCGGAATTCCTCCGATGGCAGTGAGGCTGAGTCGGCCGACATCGGGTGTAGGCAGAAGCGGTGCAGGTTGCCAAGCCTGACCGGTGAAGTGTTTGAGGGGTTGGTAATGCAACAGCTTTTGAGCTTTGGCATCCCACTGGCCCATGCCGGCTTGCCAAAGAGATGGTGGAGCCGGGGGTTTGGTCTCGAAATCCGCCAGGAACTTCTCTGCTGCCGAAAGTTCAGCCTCCACTGGGAGGCGTGCAAAAACCCGGCGAAACAGTTCCTGGACTCGGTCAGATGAGCCCCCTGTGACAGAAGCGCCGAGTGCACGGGCTTGTTCCAGGACCAATGGGGCATTCAACAGGGCGAGGCCTTGCAATCCCGTGATGGTTTCTGAGCGTTTAGCGACATGGGTGTCGGAATTGGCTGCATCGAACACACGCACCGTCATGGGTATCTGCTGGCGATCGACATAGCCATAGAGGGTACGGATGCGTGGATAGGGCGTGGTGAGTAGCGGAACGGGGGGACCACCCGTGGAGGATTCCAACCCGCTGCCGACCTGCACCAGGCGATCCCGCAGGGATTCCCAATCCAGGCGGCGGAGGTTCTGGTGACTGAGAAGACGGTTCTCGGGATCGATGGCTTGGGCCGCATCCGATGGCTGGCTGGATTGTTTGAAGGTTTCCGAAGTCACAATCAAGCGATGGAGTTTGCGGAGCGACCAGCCTTGGCGGATGAATTCCCTGGCGAGGAAATCGAGCAATTCAGGATGGCTGGGCAGATCGCCGGTGGAACCGCAGTCGCTGGGGGTGCGGCTCAAGCCCTGGCCAAAATGCCACTGCCACACCCGATTGACCAAGATGCGGGCTAACAAGGGATGATCGGGCCGGGTGAGGGATTTTGCCAGGGCCAGTCGGCCACCCTTGGCACCCAGTTCGATGGGTGTGCCCCCATCCAGGCAGGCGGGCAGGGCGCAGGGGACCTCCTTGCCCAAACGCGAGGGGTTGCCCCGCTTGAAAATGTGCACGGCGGGCGGTTCTGGAAGTTCCTCCAACGCCAGCGCCCGGGCCAGGCTGGGTGGAGTGATGGCACGCCATTCATCGGCCTGGCGTTGCAGGTCGCGCTGTTGGTCGCGGTCTTCCCGGCCCAGAAGTTTTCCGGTCTGTTCGCGGGTGAAAACCCAGGGCGAATCAGGACTATCGAGGATCTTCTTCAGGTCGCCCAGTTGCGGGTTGCCCCAGAGGGCGCCGGCCAACAGAGCGGCTTGCGCTGTAGCAAGCGACTCCAAATTGGAGGAGGCTGACAAAGCTTGCAGGGGCACGGGAACGCCTGGCTTGGCGAGAGCTTCCTGGAGGGCCTGGGAAAACTTGTCCGGGGCAGCCTTACGCCCGGCTTGCCAGACAGACCACCAGACATTTTCGGCAGGTTTGGTATCCCAATAGGCCTCCAGACGTTCGACCAGATGGGGATTCAGCTCCTTGGTGCGGGAGAGTTCGGTGCGGTCGGTGGCGTTGGCGACGCTGGCCAGCAAATGGTCGCGAAGACTATCAGCCTGGCGGAGCTGATCCAGCCGAAACTGACGGCGGGCGGTGGTGAAATCCGCCACGGCCTTGTCCCGCCTTTGCTGCTCGCTGAGAAAGCGTTGGTCGGCCTCGTTGGCAGGCCCTTTGCCGACCAAAGGAAGCTCCTTGGGCTCTTTGCTGGCGGCCAGCACGCCGAAGAGACCGTAGTAATCGGACTGGTCGATGGGCTCGCTTTTGTGGTCGTGGCAACGGGCACAGGCAACGGTGAGGCCCAACAGGCCGCGGGTGACCACATCAATGCGATCATCAATGATGTCATGCTGGTTGTTCAGAAAGCGGCGGCCCACGGTGAGGAATCCCAGGGCGGCAAGGTTATCCCGTCCCTCACTGCCTGGAGGATGGAGCAGATCGGCTGCCAGTTGTTCGTGGATGAAACGATCGTACGGCATGTCGGCCTGAAGGGCGCCAACGACCCAGTCGCGGTAGGTCCAGGCAAAGTGGAAGTGGCGGTCTTCAAGGAAAGCGTAGCCCTTGCTGTCGGCATAGCGGGCAACATCAAGCCAGTGGCGGGCCCAGCGCTCGGCATGCTCCCGGCTGGCCAGCAGCGTTTCAACCACCTTCCCATAGGCATCCTGCGAGGTGTCGGCGACAAAACGGTCCACCTGCTCTGCTGTGGGCGGCAGACCGGTCAGCGTGAAATAAACCCGGCGGAGCAGGGTGGGTTTGTCGGCGGCTGGTGCCGGCTGCAGACTTTTGGCCTGGAGGGCGACCCGGATGAAGTTGTCGATAGGGTTGGCTTGCGCGGATTGGGCGGGTTGTGCAGGCGTGGTTTGCGTCATCCAAGGCTTGAGGCCCCAAGCCTGGGCATCCGGTTCGGCATTGGGTGCCGTGAGCAGGAACAACCAACCAGTTAAAAACATTGGAAAACCGGGACTCCGGAGGCCAAATCGACACCTACTCCATTTTACCGCAGAAAGGGGGCCGGAGACCACGGAAGGAAAACAGCTCCATTCCCGCCTAATGGCTGCTTCAAGGGAAAGGTAAATGCTGTAGTTTGAAGGAATTGGTGTGAAAAGTGCGCTGGGTAGCTTTCGATGAGGGCAGAAATGTCAGAGAAAACGGGCCAAGGCGAGCAGAGTGGCAAGACATGGGGCGGGCGATTTGCCGAGGCCACGAACGCGCTGGTGGTGAAGTACACCGAGAGCATCTCGTTTGACAGCCGGTTGGCCAAGCATGACATCGCCGGGAGCCAGGCACAGGCGCGGATGCTGGGCAAAGTGGGGCTGGTGAGTCCGGAGGAAGCAAAGGCGCTGGAGGAAGCGCTGCAGGCCATTGGCCAGGAGATCGACCAGGGGAAGATGGTTTGGCGGGAGGAGCTGGAAGATATCCACACCCATATCGAGCAGGCGCTGATCGCCCGATTGGGCGATACCGGCCGGAAACTGCACACCGGGCGCAGCCGGAACGACCAGGTGGCCACAGCGATGAAGCTGTGGACTCGCAACGCCCTGGACGGTGTGGCCGCAAAAATCCGTGAATTGCAGCGGGCCTTGCTGGAATCAGCCGAGCGGGAAGAGGGGGTGATCATCCCCGGCTACACGCACCTGCAGCGGGCCCAACCGGTGCTGGCGGCCCATTACTATCTGGCCTACGTGGAAAAGCTGGAGCGGGACCACGGGCGGCTGATGGACTGCCGCGCCCGTTTGAACAAGCTGCCTTTGGGCTCGGGGGCGCTGGCGGGGTCGAGCCTGCCGCTGGACCGGGAATTCGTGGCCAGGGAACTGGGATTTGACGGGTTGGCGGCCAACAGCCTGGATGTCTCGAGTGATCGGGACTTTTTGGTGGAGTTTGTCAGCTGCCTGGCGCTGACGGCGGTGCATCTGGGGGGATGGGCCGAGGAGTGGGTAATCTGGTCCACCACGGAATTCGGTTTTTTGAAGCTGCCTGACTCTTTCTGCACCGGAAGCAGCCTGATGCCGCAGAAAAAGAACCCGGACGTTCTGGAACTGATGCGTGGGCGGACGGCGCGGGTGGTGGCGGATCTGCAGAGGCTGCTGGTTCTGCTGAAGGGTCTGCCGCTGGCATACAACCGCGACCTGCAGGAAGACAAAGAGGCGGTTTTTGATGCAGTGGATACCGTCTCGCGATCGTTGGAAGTTGCAGCGGCCCTCGTTTCCCGCACACGGTTGAACCGTGAACGGATCGGCGCGGGTCTGGAGGAAGGATTCCTCGACGCCACCACGCTCCTGGAGCACCTTGTGCGCCGGGGCATGCCCATGCGCACCGCCCATGAGTGCGTTGGCAAACTGGTCCGTCTCTGCGAGGAGCGCGGGTGCAAGCTGAGCGAACTGCCCGCCGAGAGTTTCGACGGGGTGGTTCCGGGTCTGGCCCCGGATGTTTACGGCCAGGTGGGGGCGGCGAGCGCCGTGGGCGCGTTCGTCACCGTTGGTTCAACCGGACCCGCCAGGGTTCGGGAGCAGGTGGCGGCCTGGCGGGGGAGGTTGTTCCCCTCCGCTTGATGACCGCCACCCACACAGGGTGGAGGCAGGCGGAACAGGATGGATTTCTTCCAGTACAAAAACGGCGTCTTGCACGCCGAGAGCATCGCTGTCCGTGAACTTGCCGAGCGTTTCGGCACGCCGCTCTACATTTACAGCCAGGCGACGCTGGTCCGTCATCTCACCCAGATCCAGGAAGCGTTCGCCGAGGCCGATCCGCTGATTTGCTATTCGGTGAAGAGCAACGGGAATCTGGCCCTTGCCCGCGTGATGGCACGCCTTGGCTCGGGTTTTGATGTGACCAGCGGCGGGGAGCTGTACCGAGCCATTCTGGCCGGTGCTCCCGGGCGCAAGATCGTGTTCGCCGGCGTGGGCAAATCGAAAGCCGAACTGGCAAGGGCACTGCAGACCAGCGTTTTCCTCTTCAATGTGGAGAGCGAGGAAGAACTGCACTTCCTGGGCGGGGTGGCGAGGGAACTGGATATTCCCGCCCCGGTCGCCCTGCGCGTGAATCCGGATTTGCCACCGAAGACTCATGCCAAGACTGACACCAGCGTGAAGGGTGTGAAGTTCGGGCTGGACATCGAGACGGTGCTGGATGTGGCGCGGGGGGTGCTGGGGCACAGCCACCTGCGGGTGATCGGCCTGCACATGCACCTGGGCTCGCCCATTCTGTCGGCCGACCCGTACCGCATGGGTGCCACCAAGGGTGAGCATCTGGTGGGTGAACTGCGGAAAATGGGGCACCCGATCACCGTTCTGAACATGGGTGGCGGTTTCGGCATCCACTACCGGAAGCAGGAAGCCTTGCCGGCCAGGGCGTTCGCGGCGGAAATTTTACCCGTGGTGAAACGGCTGGGCTGCAAGCTGGTGCTGGAACCCGGCCGGTTCATCGTGGGTAACGCGGGGATCCTGGTCAGCCGGGTGCTGTACCGCAAGGAGTCGGGTGGCAAGAAATTTGTCATCCAGGACGCCGCAATGAACGATCTGATCCGACCGACCCTGTACGACTCGTTCCACCGCATCTGGCCGGTGAACCTACCCAAGGGCGCAGGTGCCCCGCCCGAGGATTACGAGGCCGAGATCCCGGGCACCGAAAAGGTGGATGTGGTTGGTCCGGTTTGCGAATCAGGCGACTTCCTGGCCAAACAGCGGGCCCTGCCGCCTCTGGAACAGGGTGACTTGCTGGCGGTTTTCTCGGCCGGGGCCTATGGCATGGCGATGGCCAGCAACTACAACTCGCGTCCCCGCGCGGCGGAAGTGCTGGTGGACGGCGACACCGCCCGCCTGGCACGGCGCCGCGAGACGCTTGAGGACCTGGTGCGGCCGGAGCTGGAGGCGATGGCGGACTGGTAGTCCATCGTCGGGCGGTCACGGCGAATCGGCCAGGTATATTCGGACGGGCGGCAGGGCAGGGGCCCGGTGAAGGAAAAGGGGTCTGCAGATGGCTCGCTTCATGCGTGGTGGCAAATGGATGACCGTGGCGGCCTTGGCCCTGCTGGAGGCAGCAGTGCTGCGTGAACCGCCGCGCCTGCTGGCCCAGGGGGCAGCCCAGCCACCTGTCGCACCTGCCGCGGCACCGGCACCCGAGGACGAACAGGAACGGCCGCGGGAGGGCCTGCGCCGGCTGTTCAACGAGGCCAAGAGCGTGCCCGAACTGTGGGACGCGCTGTCGCATGAACGCGAGATGGGGGCCCACGACAACGTGGCGTTCTACATCGACCGGCTGAACGCGACCCTGGCGGCGATGGATCCGGAGGCGCGGGACAAGGCGATGGAAAGCCTGCTGAAAAGCGCCGACTTCAGCAACCTGCAAAGCCTGCAGGAATTGCCGAACGCGGTGCGCGACAGCGGCGACAAGAAGCTGGCGGAGCGTCTGCGCAAGGGGCTGGACACGCTGAAGGGGAGCATCGACGAGCACCTGGCGAAGCAGCAGATGCCCGAGAAGCTGCAGGAATTGGTGGACAAGCTGATTGAAAGCCCGGAAGCCAAACGGGAAGTGATGCGCGAACTGACCAACCGGGGCGGGTTTGCCGTTGGCCCGCTGCTGAATCTGGGCCGGCGCACGGTGGAGGAATCGGACACGCGGGAGGTGACCAAGGCCCTTCTGGAACTACCCGCATCCAGCCTGCCGGGGCTGATCGGCGCCTTAGACGTGCCGGATCGAGACTGGCAGCGACGGCTGGTGCATGTGTTGTCCCTGCGTGCCGAGATTGGCGAAGATGTGAAACCGGCCCTGCCAGCCCTGCAGTTACTGCTGGCTGACAAGGAGTTGCCGGAAGACACCCGCATTCTGGCGACCAAGCTGGTTGGTCATTTGCGGGGTGTGGAGCAAAAACGGCTGCCTTCGGTGCCGGACATGCTCAGCGAAACCGCCGACCAGATGTACCAGGGCACCTATCCATTTGGCGAGGGCACGGCCAACCAGGTGTTCCGCTGGGTGAAAGGCAAGGGCTTGGTGCCCGGGACAATTGACGGGCAGGAAGTGCCCGTGGTGAGCAAACCCGAGGCGGCGCAGTATTGGGGCACGCGTTTGGCCCGAAAGGCTTTGGAAGCCCATCCGGGTGATGCCAGGGCCCGACGGGCCCTGCTCGGGCTATCGATTGAGGATGAACTGAACCGGCAACGTGTGGCGGGCAAGCCATTTCAACCGATTGGCCAAAGCCAGCCGGCCCTGCTGGAACTCTTGGCAGGCCAGGACAGCGCCACCCTGAACCTGATGCTGCGGCAGGCACTGAAGCAAGACCGTCAGGCGCTGGCCCTTGCTTTGCTGGAGGCCCTGAGTTCGCGGGGCGATGAAACGGCCGGGGTGGAGCGTCACGGTGTGCCCTCCAGCTACGAGCTGGCCCTGGAATCGGGCGAGCCGCGCGTGCGTTTTGCTGCGGCACGGGCGATTGCCCGTTTGCCCAAGCCTCCCTCGGCACGCGTGGCGGCGCGGGTTGTCAACACCCTGGCCGGATTCGTGACCCTGGAGAAACCCCAGGGGCAGGCTCGGGCCCGTGTTCTGATGGGCATGGATTCACGCGACCTGCTGAGCGAATTGAGCCATTCCCTGGAGCGTGCCAGCTACCAGGTGGAAGGCGCGCTGACAGCCCGTGAAACGATGCAACGACTGCTGCGGGGCCCGCGGCATGATGTTTTGGTGGTGGACAGCAATATCCCTGACTCGGATCTGAACCACCTTCTGGCCCAGATGGAAGCGGAAGGCCCGCTGAGCCGGATGCCGGTGCTGGTTGTGGCCCTTCCCTGCCCACGGCAGCGATCGTGCCTGAGCACGCGTTTTCTGGAATTGGACGCGCGCCGGATCGCCCTGGAGGCGGAATTGCGCGACTTCCTGAACCAAAAGCGCGAAATGACCGCCCGTCAGACGGAAGAACTGGCGAAGCTGGACAGTGTGTACGCGGCCAAACGGGAGAAGAACCGAGGTAAGCTCGAGTTGGGCGAGCAGAACAACTACGACCTGACCCGCAAGGAGATGCAGGACCGGCACGCCTTGGAACAAGAGGATTTCCATGTGAAGTACCTGCCTCAATTCCACCTGGAGGACGACCTGATCCGGGTGCGGGCCGGGCTGGAAGCGGTGCAGACAGAGTTCGTTCTGGCCAGCAAGGAACGGGAAGACAAGCTGACCCGGCATCTTGCTCCGGACAAACGAGTGCGGGTAATCCGTGCCGGTGCGCTGGGTCAGCCATCGGCCGCGATCCAGACCATTTCCTCCACACTTCAGGAAACGAAACAAATCCCCCTGCGGTCCGAGGACCAATTGGCCATGGCCAACCAGGCTGCAGACCTGTTGGGCCGCATGGCGACCGGTAATATCGCAGGTTACGATGTTCGCCCGGCCGGCAAGGCAATGGAACAGGCCCTGAGCAGCGAGGCTTTGGCCCCGCAGGCGAAGCTGGCGCTGACCCAGGCTTTGACCGTGATTCCGGGAGGATCACCGCAGGCCCGCCTGGCTGGAATGGCTGGCGACCCGGCCCGATCAGCTCCAGAACGGTACGCTGCTGCTGACGCCTTGTCTCGCCATGTGCAACGGCACGGACGACTGCTTCCGGACGCGCAGGTGAAAAACCTGGAAAACGCCCTGGAAGCCACCCAGGAACCGCCTGTGCGCGCGGCGATCAGCGGGGCCCTGGCTCTGCTGAGCAAGCCGAAGAGCGATCGCAACCTGCTGGAATACCAACCGGCGGTGGCGGCTCCCCCCATGGCGCCCATGGGGGAGAACCCGGGTGGGAGGCCTGGCGAAAAACCTGCGGATAAGCCCGGCCAACCCTGAGAGCTGTGATGTCGAACCAGATTCCCAAACTTCCCGCCCGTGACCCCGACAGCAACAAGGGGACCCACGGGCGCGGGCTTTTGATCGCCGGCAGCGTGGGGATGTCTGGGGCGGCCGTGCTTGCCGGCAACGCCATGCTGCGCTCCGGCGCCGGCCTTGTCACCTTGGCAGGTCCCAAAAGCATTCAGACCGTGCTGGCGCTGGGAAACCCGTGCTACATGACCGTGGGGCTGCCGGAGGACACCGCCACGGGGCGACTGGCCAGCCCCGCGGTTGGCCCGGCGTTGCAATTGGCCCTGGAACGGGATGTGGTCGCGATCGGGCCCGGGCTGGGTAAATCCGAACCCGTCGGGCACCTGGTGCGATTGCTGCTGGAAAAAATTGAGGGCGGGTTGGTGATCGACGCCGATGGCCTGAACAGCCTGGGCCAGGATCCTTCCTTTCCCCCAAGGAGAATGCCCGCGGTTATCACGCCACATCCCGGGGAATTTGCCCGGTTGACGGGGCAATCGATCGCCGAGGTGCAGGCGGACCGGGAGGGATGCGCCAGGCATTTGGCCCGGCGGTTGGGCGTGGTGGTGCTGTTGAAGGGTAACCATACCGTGATCACGGATGGGGAACAATTGGCTGTGAACAAAAACGGCAACCCGGGAATGGCCCGGGGCGGCTCAGGAGATGTGTTGACGGGTGTGATCGCCGCCCTTTTGTGCCAGAGAATGACACCTTATGATGCGGCGGTATTGGGGGCTCATGTGCACGGGCTGGCGGGGGATCTGGCGCGGGAGAAGCTGGGCGAGGTGGGGATGATCGCCACCGACTTGGTAGATTTTTTGCCGGCGGCGTTTCTGCGCAGTCAATAATCACTGTAATCCTTCAGCCTACATATGGACAAACTTCAAAACCAAAACC
>DKBS01000216.1:15409-15745 GCA_002451275.1 Planctomycetaceae bacterium UBA6894
AGGATAGGCCCTGATCAATCAGAACAACCCTGACTTCACGAGATCACAAAACAAATTTGCGCAAGTTGACAGGCAACACCCACTCCCTGGAAGCTGGGGGATCCTTTAGGACCTATTCATGCCACACCAGCCAATGGACCGGCCCTGACAGAAACCTCATCAATTCCCCTGATTTGATCTGTGCATTTTACGCCAGTTGGCCTCATTCGTGTTGGCATGTTCCGTTCCACTAGGAGGAAACCAATTCAAATGCGAGTACGTGGTATAAATTTTGATTGGGACAATTTGGAGACAAATCTTATTTCCTTTGTTTCCAAAACGCAAACATTTGTTACT
>DKBS01000007.1 GCA_002451275.1 Planctomycetaceae bacterium UBA6894
CCCAGGGCGACGGCCAGCATGGCGAGGAGCGAACCGGGTGCCGCGGCTTTCAGCGCGCGAAACATGGCGTTCTCCCTTTCCAAAAAACCGGCGGCTGGGCGGCTCCACCAGGGACCGCAGGCCGACGGGTACCCTCCCATTCTAGCCGGCCCTCAGCGCGGGCCGGCGGGCGCGTGCTTTTCCAGCCAGCCGAACACCTCGGTGTGCCAGTATTCGCTGTTCTTCGGCTTCACCACCCAGTGCCCCTCGTCGGGGAAGTTGATGAACTTGCTGGGAACCTTCAACCGCTGCAGCGTGGTGAAGAGCTGGTGCCCCTCGCTGACCGGCACGCGGAAGTCCAGGTCGTTGTGGATGATCAGCATCGGGGTGGAGAAATTCGCCGCCAGGCGGTGGGGCGAGTGCTTCTCGTAGCTGGCCCGGTTCTTGCCCCAGGGCGGGCCACCGTGTTCCCACTCGTCGAACCAGAGCTCCTCGGTGGTGGCGTACATCGAATCGAAGTTGTAGACGCCGCAGTGCGTGATCAGCGTCTTGAACTTCTTCGTGTTCCCCTGGAACCAGTTCATCATGTAGCCGCCGAAGCTGGCCCCCGCCGAGGCCATGCGGTCGGTGTCGACATACGGCAGCTTCTCCACGACCGCCAGGCCGCTCATCAGGTCGGAATAGCACTTGCCGCCCCAGTCGCCCGAGATCTCATCGACGAACTTCTGGCCGAAGCCGGTGCTGCCGCGCGGGTTGGGGCAGGCCACCACATAGCCGCGGGCGGCCCAGATGCTGGGGTTCCAGCGCCAGCTCCAGCCATCCTCCCAGGCCCCCTGCGGGCCGCCATGGACCAGGTAGACCATGGGCCACTTTTTCGCCGGGTCGAAGCCCGGCGGTTTCAGCAGCCACATCTGCATCTGCGCCCCCTCGACCGGGACACGGATGCTCTCGGGGGCGGGCAGGTCGAGTTTGCCGAGCAGCTCCTCGTTGCCGGTGACAAGCCGGTTGGGTTGAGGGGGGGTGGCCGTGAGGTCGATCAGCGCGGGGGCGGGCGGCCGGTTCATCCGCGCGTGCATCACCGCCAGGGTTTTGCCCGCCCGGTCGATGCTGGGGGTGTTCATCTGGCCCGCGCCTGTCAGCAGCTTTTTGGGTTCCCCGCCGGCCCGGATCTCGAACAGGGCGCTGGCACCGTCCTCCTCCGCCAGGAACAGCAGCGTGGAGTCATCCTTCCAGACCATGGAATCGACCGAGCGGTCGAGCGCCTGGGTCAGCGATTTCGGCTGGCCGGCCAGTGTGCCGTCCGCGTTGGCGGGAACCACCCACAGCTCCCACTTGTCGGCCTCGTAGCCGGGCCGGCGCTGGGCGCGGTAGGCCAGCAGCTTGCCATCGGGGCTGAACAGGGGGGCGTTCTCGGCGCCGGTGGAGCCGGTCTTCAGACCCTGCCAGTCCGCCGTGCCGCCGGTGACGGGCACGCGGCACAGCTCGTGGCGGGTGTTCCACGCCTCGTCCTCTTTGGGCACGGCGGTGAAAACGATGTGGCTGCCATCGGGGCTGAAGGCGAAATCATCGCCCACCGAGAAGGTGCTGGAGGTGGGGTAGGCGTCGCGGTCGCCGGGGGTGATGTCCCTGGGGGTGGGGATGGGGCCACCAGCCAGGACCGGTTCAATGTCGAGGACAAACAGGTGCTGGCGGCGGTCCTCCACATACTCATCCCAGTGGCGGTAGAAGAGTTTCGTGAAGACCTTGGCCTTCACCGGGTTCTTCTCCTGATGGTCCATCCGCTCCTTGTTTTTCGCGTTGCTCTCGGCGAAAGGCAGGGTGGAGTACTCAGGCCAGACCCCCGAGACAAAGGCGATCTTCTTGCCATCGCGCGACCAGACCGGGTTGGCCACGCCGGTGGCGATGTCGGTGAGCTGCCGCGCCTCGCCCTGGCCGGTGTAGAACCAGAGCTGGCTGGAGCCGCTGCGGGCGGATTCAAACACCACCAGCTTGCCATCGGGCGACCACCGGGCGCCGCGGTCGCGCTTGCCGGAGGTGGTCACCTGCTCGGGCCTTCCAGCGGAGGTCTGGAAATAGACGGCGGTGGCGGACTTGTTGTCGGCGAGGCTGGGCGTGGCCAGGGTGTAGGCCACCCGGGAGCCGTCGGGGTGGATGCGGACATCGCTTGACCGCTTGAGCTGGAAAAAGTCCCCGAGGGTCATGGGGCGGCCGTCCGCCCGGGCCCCGTTCATGCCGACAGTCATCATCACCCCCACGGCCAGGATGGCCCCACACACCTTGCCCGCACGCCGGGAACGGGTCCCGGCGAGACACCATGGATTGGACATGCTGAGTTTCCCCCGGCGGTTTATTTTGAAACCGGCCCAACCGACTCCGTGGCCCAACACCAAGTGGCCCACCCCTTATTGGAGTAGACCAAACGTGCCGGAAAACCAGTTCGGTTGCTCCAGCCGGGGTGAAAACGCCCCGGTGGCCGGAAAACAGGCCCCAAAAAAACCAGCCCTTCCCGGGGGGAGAAGGGCTGGTGAAAAACCTGCAGGATGAGGGTCCACGGGGGGTGAAACCGAGCATCCGTTGATGAGGACCAGGATCGGGGGGATCTGGCGCCTCGAGCTTGTTCCCAGGACCCGTCTCGGGGGAGTTCCGGGTTCCTCGGGGGGAAGAAGCGCCGGAAGGTCACTTGGAACGAGGAACATAAAAAGCATCCGGTGTGCCAAATGCCG
>DKBS01000033.1:0-5090 GCA_002451275.1 Planctomycetaceae bacterium UBA6894
TGCAGAAAAAATCGGGCGCGCTCAAATCCACCAGAAAAATCAAGGAAGCAGAACCTGATCCATTACTTTTTGTTTAACTTTTCAAATTCCGCTACCTAATCCGGACCTTTTTGTCCAGAAATTATATGATATTGTGTGATTTATTTTTAATATATACAACTCAATTTTAACTATATTAAAATCATTTGATTGCACCTGTTTTTTTCCCAATCGGCCACCCGTGTTCTTTTCTTCGCTATTCAGTTTGATTCAGTTTTCGGGCCTATCCTGGTGGTTGCCAAAGAGGCCAAAGGCCCTTCCAAATCCCCATGTCCGGTACCATGGAACCAGGTCAGTCCAATGTCCACCGCCAAGATTCAGGCAACCTGCCTGAACCGATTTGAGGCTGTTTACGCCATGGCACCTGCGTCGAAATCGCTCTCGCCTGCCCGCCAATCCACTTTTTTGATCGTCGAGGACCAATACCTTGCGCGGCGGGCGATGGCCCGCGCACTCCGTGCCGCCGGCCATCTTGTCACCGAGGCCGAGGATGGGGATACGGCACTCGCCGTCGCCCTTTCCAGCCAAAACGATGCGATCGTGCTGGACCTCGCCCTGCCCGGAAAAAGCGGTCTCGAGGTCCTGCGGCGGTTGCGGGAGGTTTCGAGGGTACCCGTACTGTTCGTCTCCCAGGCCGATTCGGTGGAGACCCGCCTGGAGGTGCTCCAGGCCGGAGCGGATGATTTCCTGATCAAGCCCGTGGACCTACGTGAATTGCAGCTGCGGCTGGAAAACCTGGTGCAACGATCGAGCGAAGCGCCCGTAGCCAACGGTTGGAAGGCAGGCGATCTCGAGGTGGACCCCATCGCGCGGCTTGTGCAGGTAGGCGGCAAGCCCGTGGAACTGACCGTCACCGAGTTTGATCTGCTGGCATTGCTGGCCCGCATGCCCGGCAGGTTGGTACCGCGAGCAGAGATGGAGGAAGTGCTGTTCCGCGACATTCCGGAGCCGGGCCGTAAGGCCAATATTCTGGATGTTTATATTCTGCGATTGCGCCGTAAGATCGGCGAGGGCCGCATCCTCAACCGCCGCGGCGTCGGGTTCCTGCTCCATGGATAGATGGTGGTTTCCCATCCGGTCGATCCGCTGGCGCGTGGTGGCACTTTTCATTGTCGTCGGCTACATAGTCGGCGGTGCAGTCCGCCTCAGTAACTACGGTTTCATCCGCGACCGGCTGGAATTCGAGCAGGAAAACCGGCTTGGCAGGCGACTCAAGGTCTTGGAGGAGCTGACCAGGACGGGTGCCCCTGACACCATCACCGGGCCGGTGATGGAAGCCCTGCTCTTATCGCCGGAAGGCAGGGTTTCGCTGCTGCCCTACCACCACCGGCTGTGGTTGCCTGAAGATGACCAGGAAAAGGAAGGCGAGTTCACCGGCCAGTGGTCGGGTGAACGCTGGATCCACGGCTGGGGCCTGCCGGGGGGCCTGGGAGATCCGGCCACACTCGACCCGCAGCGCTACCAAATTCGGCAGGTACCAGCGCCTGACGGCGGTCTTTTGGTAGCCGGATACGACAGGACCGGAATCAACTCGGAATTGACAAGGCTCGTGGTGGTGTACCTGGCCACCATGCTGTTTGGCACGATCGTGCTGTTGCCCTTGGTATGGTGGATCTCCTCCCTTGCGTTGGCCCCGGTGCGCGCCATCGGTCGCACCGCCCGGCGCATCGCCAGCGGGGAATCGAGGCTGCGTCTGGAGACCGCCACCATGGCTTCCGAACTGCGGGAGATGGGCGGCGCGCTCAACGGCATGATCGACCGGCTGGAAGGTCAGGCCCTCGCCCAAGCCGCCTTCACCGCAGATATCTCCCATGAATTGGGCAACCCGATCAACACCATCCTGCTTCAGGCCCAACTGGCCGGCGACCCCCAGGTGTCCGCCGACGAGTTGCGCGCCACGCTACGATCCTGCGGGGAGACCGCCGGACGGATGAACCGACTGCGTGAAAGTTTGCTCCAACTCTCCCGCGCCGATGCGACTGGCCCCTCCGATTTTGCCCCCATTGACCTGGAACCGGTGCTGGAAGAGGCGCTGGGCAATATCCGCGACCTGGCGAAGGCAAGGCAGGTAGGGTTGGAGTGCCAACCTTCAAGCCTGGAGGCCCTGGGTGATGCCGACCTGCTGCATCAGGTGCTGGTCAACCTGTTGACCAACGCCATCCGTCATTCACCGGCGGGTGGCACAGTCCACATGGAGGCCCAATCCACCCAGGATGGGGCCGTGGCCGTGACCGTGCGGGATGAAGGCCCCGGAGTTGCCCCTGAATTGGTGCCCCACCTTTTTGGGAGATTCCGTTCGGGGGGTAAAAAAACCGGCCGAAAAATGGATGGGCATGGGCAGGAAGCTGAGGGGAACGGATTGGGCCTTGCAATTTGCCAGTCCATTTTGGTGGCCCACCGGGGAAGCATCCGGTACCGGCCAGGGCCCAAGGGGGGCGCCCTGTTCGAGATTCGGCTACCAGGGGTGGAAACCGAAACCGGTTGAAAAGGAAAACCGTCTTCCCACGCGTGGCCCTGTCCTACCGGATGCCAGCGGCTGATTTCCGTGATTAGATTGGTTACTTCCGGGTGCCTACCTGCTAGTCCGTCACCGTTCCGGAGGCTGATTACACTTGGCCAAATCGGTCCTGACCACAGTCCAATAGCTGGTTTGTTGGGGTTTATTCCCCCTGAGGTGTTCCACCAGTCCACACAAGTCTGGCATTAGCAACGCATTCGCCGCTACAGTACCAGGAATAGTCCAGACCTAACCTCCCGTTTCCGGTGGATTTCCATGCGGTGGATTTACGACCTGCATTCCTGGCAGTTGATGGCGCTGGTAGCCGTTTTTTTTCTGACGGTGAACCTGGTTGGCACGCTGTTGGTGCGGTGGTGGAAACACACCAGCCGGTCGAACCATCCCTCCGAAAAGATGGAGGTCAGCTCGGCCTTCTTCGAGAACCACGGGGTGTACCTGAGTATTTTGGTGGGCCTGCTTGCCGTCGGGGTCTATGGCAACATGACCGAGTCGGATGACAAGGTGCACGCCGAGGCGGTGGCGGCCAGCGCGCTTTACCGCTGCTTTGCGGTGTACCCCGAGCCGCTCCAGTCCACCCTGGAGAACCAGATGCTTGAATACCTGCGCCATGTCGTCGAGATCGAGTGGCCGAAGCAGAGGACCGGCGAGTCGCCCAAAACCAGCCAGCCGATCTTGCAAGCTATCCACGGCAATCTGATCCGTTTCGAGCCCACCACGCGGGGCCAGGAAATCGGCCATGCCGAATCACTGGAGGCCTTCCGCCACTTCAGCGAGAAACGAAGGGAACGCCTGTTCGCCATCGAGAGTTCCATCGAGCCGCTGCTGTGGTATGTGGTGATCGCGGGGGCGGTCATCAACATGGTGCTGGTCTGGCTGATGGATCTCGACCTGGGCAACCACCTGCTCTACGGCTCGATCAACGTCTTCTTCCAGGCGGCCCTGATCGGCTACATCCTGGCGATGGACAACCCGTTCATGGGGGAGTTGAGCGTGGACTCCCAGCCGTACACGAATGTGCTGGAGGAGTTAACGGGGCCCTGAGCGGGAACACCTGATTCCCGTAGGCGGACGAGGATGCCCCAATCGCCACCCTTGGCGGAATCATTGAGCCGGGAACCAAATACATAGGCAGTACCCTTGCCGCCAGTGACCTCAGTGGTCACCTGCCGTATGATTTCGCGATCCCGAGCAGACAAACGCATCCCTGATTACCCCAGCAGCCCCGGCCCCTCCGACCCATCCTACCCCCTGGCAAACAGGTCCCGCACCGGCACCCCCTTGCCGTCTTCCGTGGCGTAGAAGGGGCGGCCCTCGATGTCGTAGGCGGTTTTGGGCGAGACCCCCATGGCGGTGAGGATTGTCGCGTGCAGGTCGGAGATGCTGACCGGATTCTTGGTAACCAGCAGCGGTCGTTCCTGGGCGGTCTCCCCGTAGAGAAAGCCCTTCTTCATGCCACCCCCAAATAGGACCACCGAGACCGAACCGGTGAAATGGCGGTGCAGGCCGAACTGCTTTATTTCCGACATTTTATCTGCTTTGGCCAGGGATTGATCGGAGGCGTTGCTGCCCGGCACACCCTCAATCATCATGTCTCGGCTGAATTCGGTGGCGAGCACCACCAGCGTGCGATCGAGCAGGCCGCGGGTCTCCAGGTCGAGAATCAGTTGCGCGATGGGCGCATCGATTTCCCGCTTCATGCGGGTGAGCGTGGTGTGGCCGTTCTCATGGGTGTCCCAGTGCAGGAAGGGCACATATTCGGTGGTAACCTCGATGAACCGGGCCCCCGCCTCGGTGAGGCGGCGGGCCAGCAGGCACCCCTTGCCGAAATGGCTGGCGCTGTAGCGGGCCAGGCTGTCGGCCGGCTCCCGCGAAAGATCAAACGCGTCGCGGTCACGGGAACTGAGCAGGCGGTGGGCGTTGTCGAGCGAGCGCAGCATCGATTCATGGTGGAAGTCGCTGGCCATCGCGCCAACGGGGCTTTCCTTCAGCATCTCCCGGAAGCGTTTCTGCCGTGCCTCGAAACGCTCGGGCGTCATGCCCTTGGGTGGGCGGACGGAGGCGGCGGCATCCTCGGGAAAAGGCAGGTTGAACGGCCCGTACTCGCTGCCGAAGAAGCCACCGGTGGTGAAAGCCTTCAGTTCCTCGCTTTCGCCCACCCCCTCGAGGCGCTGGCCGATGTTGATGAAGGCGGGGATCGCCGGGTTGCGGGGCCCCCTGACGCGGGCGATCCACGAGCCGATGTGCGGTGCCGCGACCGTTTGCGGGGGGATGTACCCGGTGTGCCAGTGGTACTGGTGGCGCGAATGCAGGATGCTGCCGAGGTCGGCCACGCGGTGGGAGCGGACCAATGTGGCGCGATCCATCACTTTGGCGACATTTTCCAGACCTTTCGAGATCTTGATGGTATCGACGGCGGTGTCGATGGCGGGGAAGGTGCAGAGGATGTCCTTGGCGGGCAGCCCGGTCTGGTAGGGCAGGTAGCGCTTTGGATCGAAGGTTTCCGGCGCGGCCATGCCGCCCCCCATCCACAGCA
>DKBS01000033.1:5424-10466 GCA_002451275.1 Planctomycetaceae bacterium UBA6894
CCCCCCGCCAGCGTGGCCAAACCCGCCGCGGTCATGGATTGTAGAAACTCCCGGCGCTGGCGGGCGCGATCCGCCCTCTTGGAATGGCCCATGGTTGAACCCCTGTACATGATTTTGGTGCTTAGCGGATGATCTGGAATTCGGGCAGCATGAAGATGGTCCAAAGGAAATCGGCGACGGTGTCCTCCGTCGGCTGGGCCCCCAGGATTTCGGCGGCGACCTGAAGTTCCCCGCTGGTGGGCCGGCGATTGAGGGCGCGCCCGTAGACCAGCGTCGCCCACTCGGCCGGGCCGGCCCCGGGATTTTCCTTACGCATGGTTGCCGCGCCGTTTGCCAGCAACTGGGTCATCTCCCTGCCGTTGGCGAGGTCGATCGCCTGGAGCGTGGTCAACAGGTCGGGCCGCGTGGTAACCACCTGCTCACGGTTGGGACGGCCCAGTGAACGGGTGAGTGCGTCAGCGTTCATCAGCGAGGCGCGCACCTGACGGCGCTCTTGGGGAGTGCTGTCGGTCCATGCCGGGTACTTCAGCAGCGCGGCCGGCTTTTGCGGGCCGGTGGCAGTCACCTGCCAGATGGCGTCGAGGAACTGCTCGGCGGACATGCGCTTCAGTTCGGGGCCACGGAATAGCATAGCGGCACCGGGCACCTCATCGCTGTGCAGCGCCGGGGCTGACTGGTAGGCGCGCGAGGTTGCGATATGTTCGAGGAGCTTTTTGATGTCGAAGCGATTCTCCGCGAAGTAACCCCCCAGATAATCCAGCAGATCGGCATCGAAGGGCGGATTGGCCATCACATCCACAGGGTGGACGATGCCGCGACCCATCAGGCGTTGCCACACGCGGTTGACCATGGTGCGGGCAAAGCGGCCGTTCCTCTCATGGGTGACCAGGTCGGCCAGTTGCTCCAGGCGCTTTTCCCGGGGCTGGGATGCATCGATGGTGCCTAGTTGGGGGAACAGGAATCCGGGGGACGCCTTGCGACCCTGAGGCTTGTCACAGCGGTGAACCTCGAGGGGTGACTTGGCGATGACGGCGGCAAGGCTGTAGGCGTCCTCGAGCTTCCAGGTGTCGATAAAGCTGTCATGGCACGAGGCGCACTTCATGTTGATGCCGAAGAACACCTGCGAGACATTCTGCGAGAACTGCAGCTCGGTCACCTGGCTGGCGTTGACATTGCCGCGCCACTGGATGCCGTGGATGAAGCCCTCGCTACCGGATTCGGCCTTCGGGCTGATCAGTTCACGCACCATCCGGTCGTAGGGCTTGTTGTCCAGAAGCGCTTGGTAGATCCAGGCGCTGATCTGCTTGCGGCCGCCGTCGATGAAACCGGTGCCGGCGTAGTCGTTGCGGAGCAGGTCATTCCAGAAGGTGAGCCAGTGTTCGGCGTAGGGACGCGGGTCTGCCAACATGCGCTGGATGGCCAAGGTCCTCCTGTGGGAAGGGGCATCCGCCAGGAACTTTTCCTGTTCGCGGGGAGTGGGTAACTGGCCCACCAGGTCGAGGTAGACGCGGCGAAGGAAGGTCGCATCGTCCACCGGCTGGGGCACCGGCTGCTTGTTGCGGGCGTGGTAGGCGTCGAGAATGCGGTCAATCGGGTGCTCACGCCCCTCCAAAGGTGCGGGGAGAGTGACGCTGCGGGGTTCGAGCGGGGGCACATAGTTGCTGGACTTGAAGCTGTAACCGGGCTCCCATGGGAGCCCCTGGTCAATCCAGGCCTTGAGGAGTTCCACCTGCTTGGCGGTGAGGCGGTCCCCCTTGGGTGGCATGCGGTGGTCGGGTTTGTCGCTGATCACCCGCTCGATGAGATCGCTCTTGGAGGATTTACCCGGCTGGACCGCCATGGATTTCAGGATTTCCTCCCGGGTGTCCATGGAGAAAGAGCCCTTGTACTTGCCGTTGGTGTGGCATTCGGCGCAGCGCAGCTTGATGATGGGCGCGACGTTGTGGGCGAAGTCGATGGGGGCGGGATCCTTGGCCCGGGCTGTCAGGCAGGTCAATACGGGCAGGATCAGCAGGCAAACCCGCCCAATAGCATTCGATCTCCCAAGTAAATACACGGTGACACTCCGGGGGCCGGGCAGGCGGCAACGCCTGATAAACAATGCCCCCAGTATACCCCACCAGGCCCGTTTCAAACGGATCGATACCCCTCAAAAAAATCCCCCTGAAAGGAACCGGGGGACGAGTCGGCTCCTTCCAGGGGGAAAGTTTGGGCTGGGTAGTTTTTCCCGGGCTGTACGTGGATCAGAAAACCCGTTTGCGCACACCGGTGGTCTCATCTAACAGGCGGGACCAAATGGCTTGGTCCATCTGGGACACCATGCGGGCCCTCGCGGCGGCAGGGGCCGGGAGTCTGGACGGGGGTGCCTGCTGAAAACCGGGCTCGAGGGCAACAGCCGGGGCTGGTTCCGATTGGACCGAGAGGAGGGCGCCACCCTTCCAGATATTGGTCACCCCCACTTCCTTGACCGTTGCGGATGCGCGAAGATTGGGGCGGGCCGCCACCTTGGCCGCGTTTCCGGCTGGTTGCGCCTGCGCGTTGAACTCCAGGGTCCAGTTCACCAGCTTTCCAGAGTCGCGGAACTTCGTGTCGCCTACCACCAAGGTCCAGCCACCGCGGGCGTTCTGGCCGTTCAGACGGGCCAGACTGACTTCGGGCCGGAACGAGCCATTGAAGGGTGCCACACCCTCCCGGATTGCCACGGAGGCCTGATCATCCAGCACCGTGGCGGTGAAGTTGTCGCCGGTACCACCCCGCCCCGACACCAGGGAATAGTACTCGAAGCGCGGCGACATCAGCACGATATTCAGGTCGCCTACCGCCGTGTGCTCTATGTTGAGCTTCACATTCAGGTCGGTGATCTTGATATCCTTGTCCACCCAGATGGTGGACATGATGTAGCGCATGTCACCGATGGCGAATTCGCGGTTGCTGGTGAACTCCTGGCCACCGGGGCCGACCTGCCAGGACATCCCATAATTGTCATTGGACTGGCCGTTGCGACCATCACCATTTTGGTCCATCCGGTTGCCGGAACGGTCGGCGATGTTGGGGCCGACAGTCACCGCGTAAGCACCGTTAGCCGCCATCGGCTTGAAGGAGACCACGAACCGCGTGTTGCCGAAACCCTCAACGGCCTGGACCGAATCGGCAGCGTATTTACCCTGGGGCCCATCGATCACCACATCGTCGGCGGTGAAGGAGGCCAAATCGACCGGTTCGGAGAAGGTCAGGGTGACGCCGGTGGCGACGCCCTCGGTCAGGTTGAAGAACCCGTTGATGATCTTGGCTCCGGTGACATCGGCGGGCGGCTTGACCACCCACTCGGTGGAGAAGGCATCCTCGGCTTCGCCGTTGACACCATTGCCGTTCTGGTCCATCGGGTTGCCAGCCGCGTCATTGACCTGGGGACCCACCTTCAAGGTGTAGGTGCCGACATCCTTGAGCGTGGAGCCGAAGGTGATGGAGAACTGCCTGTTCCCCGTGCCGTTGACCACACGGACTGAGGTGACAGCGACAGGACCGTTGGGGCCCTGGAGAGCCACATCAGCCGGGGTGAAACTGGCCGGGGTGACCGCCTCGGAGAAGTTCAGCCTGACACCTGCCACAAGACCGCCCTGAAGGATCCATTGGCCCGATGTGACCTTGGCGCCCGCGGTATCGGCGGGGGGCTGGGAGTTGACCACCCAGTTGGCGGACCAGGTGTCGGACGATTCACCGTTGACGCCGTTTGCGTTCTGGTCCATCGGGTTGCCGGCCGCATCCAGAACAGCCGGGCCGACCGTGAGGGTGTAGGTGCCAGCCACCGTCAGCGCGGGGAACGCGACCGTGAATTGCGTGTTACCCGACCCGGCCACTGCCTGTACCGAGGAGACAGAAATCGTGCCGGCGGGACCGGTCAGCACGACATCGTGCAGGGTGAAACTGGCGGGGTCGATGGACTCGGAGAAGGTCAAGGAGGCACCGGTCGCCTGCCTGTTGGTCAGCGTGAACGTGCCAGCCGTGACCCTGGCCCCGGCCTTGTCCGCCGGGGGCGGGCTGACCACCCAGTCAGCCGACCAGGTATCGGAAGCTTCCCCGTTGACCCCGTTGGCATTCTGGTCCATCGGGTTGCCAGCAGTATCGTTGACCTGTGGGCCCACCTTGAGGGTGTAGGTTCCCGTGGCGTTCAGGGCCGCGAAGGCAACGGTGAATCTGGTGTTGCCACTGCCGGCTACTACCTGAACCGAGGTGACGGAGAGCGAGCCCGATGGGCCGGTCAGCGAGATATCGGCAGTGGTGAAGCTGGCGGGGTCGATCGCCTCGGAGAAGGTCAGCGTGGCCCCGGCTGCCTGGCCCCCGGTCTGCGTGAAGGCACCACTGGAGATCCTGGCCCCGGTGACATCCGGCCCCGGGTTGTTGTTGACTCCCAGTAATTTGGCAACATTCATCCGGCGACCGCCCCCGCCAACATAGTTGTTCAGGGTGGAGACCGTGTCCGCGCTCTGGTACAGGGCGCTGATCACTTCCTTGTAGGTGGCGTTGGGGTTGGCATCCCAGTAGAGGCTAAGGGCGCCGGCCACATGGGGCGTGGCCATGGAAGTGCCACTGTAGGAACCGTACCTGTTACTGGGAAGCGTGCTGAGGATGTTGACCCCGGGGGCGGCGATGTCCACCGTGTTGACGCCGTAATTGGAGAAGTAAGCCAGGTTGTCGAGATGGTCCACCGCCGCGACGGCGACGATGTTATCGTAGTTGTAGCCGGAGGGATAACTGGTCGTGCTGTCGTTGTTCTGGCTATCGTTGCCGGCCGCGGCGACAAAGATGTGGCCCTGGGTGGCGGCGTTGGAGATAGCCCTGCCCAGCGTGGCGTCGAAGGGACCGCCACCCCAACTGTTGTTGGACAGCCTGGCGCCATTGGCCACCGCATAATTCACCGCGTCGATGGCCCCGGAGAGATAGCCGCTGCCATCGGCTCCGAGGAACTTGAGGGGCATGATCTTCGCACGCCAATTCACCCCGGCAACGCCTACACCGTTGTTGCCCACCGCGCCGATGGTGCC
>DKBS01000033.1:10748-10885 GCA_002451275.1 Planctomycetaceae bacterium UBA6894
TTGTCATCCATCGGATCGGCGTCGTTGTTGAGGAAGTCGTAGCCGCGGATGTCATCGACATAGCCGTTGCCGTCATCGTCTCTGCCGTTACCGGCGATCTCGCGGGTGTTGGTCCAGATGTTGTCCTTCAGGTCGGG
>DKBS01000128.1 GCA_002451275.1 Planctomycetaceae bacterium UBA6894
TTATTGACACACTGACGCCAGCCGGCGAGGCAAAAATTCGGCAGAACGCCGGAAAAACCTTCGACAAATCTCTTTTCTCGAAAGGCAATGTTGCGTTTATTGAAATCACTTCCAACACCCCCGCCCTGATCATCGGGGACAAAAGGGTTGCCGACGAACTGGTGCGGCAGGCCTTGCCGGTCCCACCTCAGGGTGGCGATCCGACCACCCCGCTCTGGCTCAAACAGTTGGACAAGCACTTTTTCATCGACCCGTCCTTCCCTGTCACATACCCGCAGAAAGTGCAGAACTATAATCCCGACACGGGATCCACCACCGAAATCGACACTCAGGTCAGTCGCCAGTTGGGCCTGGGAATGACCGTGGTCAAGTCCGTCACCCCTCCTTTGCCCAGCCTGGATCCCGCGAGCAATGGAATTGCCGCTTCCTACACCATAGACCACCACTCGAACATTACAGTCTTTAAGACCACCACTGCCCCCCCCGCTGGAATCGTGGGCGCCCAAACCACCGTGTCCCTGGTGTTCGCCAGCGAGGCTGACGCTGCGGCCCATCGTTGGCAGGCCTGTGTTAACGGAAATGAATCAGTGGTTCCGGGCGGTTACCAGGCGCCGGCTTTCCTGTACCAGAATGACACTGTTTCAACGTCCGAGCTTATTTCCGGGCGTGTCTCTCCTGTAACTCTTAACTATATTTTCAGAAACAATCTGCAGAGGGAGGGTACGCCTTACCTTTACATTGCCAACGAAAACGGGTCGAACGTCGTCCGAAATGGGAAATTAGCCTCTAAATGGTATGCTGGAAGTCCTTTTTATATCATTCCTGATGGGAAGACCGAGGCAATTGAGGTTTCCGCCGTGGCGGCAAAACCATTATGGGTGCCCAAGGCTTCTATCCTGCTGAACCGCGCCGCCGATCAGCCACGGCTTGGCCTGTGGGACACTTTTACCGCTGAGTTGGTCGATCCCAAAAGACTGGGCGGTGTGAATGATTTGGCGGTCTTCCGGGTGGTGGGCAAAATCCTCGACAACCAGTTGCCCCCGCTGCCCTCAGGAAAACTGGACCCGGCCCAACTGGTGTTAAACCCGCTCCCGGCAGGGGTGACCCGTCAGGTCAACTGGAAGCTTTCCAGGGCCACCACTGAGGAATTGGAGGCGGGCAAATGGATGTTCTACACACTGGATGACAGTATGAAACCCGTCACCGTGACCGGTTTTGATTCAAATGTGGGAGAGAAGACGCTCCCCATCCCCATTGGTTCTGAAAACATTCCCCTCTACGGCAAAGTGCAGGGGAGTTTTAGGTTGGGTAATGTCAATTCTGACAGCACAGGTGCCTGGGGTGCCATCCGGTGGGAGGAGGACCGGCTTTCCGCTGTGCCGCATTATGGGTTCATCCGGGTGTCCGACGGGATCAATCCGCCGCAGTATTCCGCTGCTTATCCCTACACGCCTACGCCCATCCTGGCGGGCACCGTGATGATCTCCACCGATGCCGGTGGCAAGGCTCCCGCGCGTGAGATGGTGGTCTTCTGCGACATCGACTCCGACGGTTTCCGCGATCCGGGCGAGCCTTTCACCCTGACTGACAACCAGGGAGTGTTCAGCTTTTACAACCTGAATCCCGGCCAGAAATACCGGCTGGCTGTCGACCTGCCAGCCGGGGCGAAATTCCGGGCCGCAGGGGCCGGGGCCGACCTATCCAATCCAGTCCGCGATGTCACCGTTGGTCAAGACGTCAACCCGGAATTCCTCCTCGATAACCTCGGCGCCATCTACCGGGGCCGCGCCGTGGTTGATACCAACGGCAATGGGACCGTCGATCCGACTGACCAAGGGGCCGGCAACATCGAACTGCGCCTCACAATCGCCAAGGGTTCCGAAACCAGGGACCTGACAACCATAACCAACCAGGGCGGATTTTACCTGTTTGAGATACCGCCGGGGTATCGCTCGGTGGGCCGGCCGAAGCTGGCTTCCAGCCGACCCGAGTTGGGCGTCTTTGTCCCGGAAGTTTCCATTCAGAATCCGGCGGATTTTTCCCTGCCCGACAATGCTCCGGCCCAGCCCAAGCTTGTGGAAGATGACATCATCGCCAGCAAGGTGCTCAATATTTCGCTGGACGGCCTGAGTGCCGAGGCGCTGAAAGCTTTCTTCGGGCAGTTGCCTTTAGCTTTCGCCCGGCTGAAAGCCGGCGACTTCAACGCCGTTTCCCTGCGCCTGTTCGGGTTCCGTTTGCTTGTCGACACCTTCGATCTGTACGGGCCCAACACCAACGGCCTGTCCGGCCTGAAATACGCCAGCGGCTGGGCCTTCTTTGGTGACAATGGATCCGGGCAGCCCAACCAGGTCCGCTTCACCATGGGTGACCGCAAGACCGGTGGCCTGGCCATCAAGGATGGCCGCCTGCAGGGCTTCCAGCTCTCGCTCGATGGTTCCATCCGGGTGGCCGGTGTGGACATCGGCGTCACCGGCATGAATGCCCGTTTCGATGCCGGCAGGCTGGCCGATGGCAGTGACGGTTTCTTCCAGCTCACCGGTGAGGGCACCTTCACCTACCGTGATTACGAGCTGGCGCTGGCGCTAACCGGGGAAGGTCTGATCATCGACACCAACGGCCTGCGCACGCTCAGTGGCAGGGTGAATGGCAGCATTCCCATCGCCGGCCAGCAGGTGGAACTCGGCACGCTGGGCATGATCTACAACCGGTCGGATGACAGCCTGCTGTTCACCGGCTCGTCCTCCTGGACCATGGCAGGGGACAAGCTCGAAAACAGCAAATTCAACCTAGACAATATCTCCCTCGAGATCGGCCTTGGAAAGGCCGAGGACAAGCAGGCGGGGGTGCGCGCCCTCACCGCCAACCTGGGTGCCGGGCTGAAAGTGGGCGGTGTCGACTTTGATGTGAGCCGGCTTTCCTTCGCCTGGCTGCCCGCCTCCGACGCTTTCAGTATCTCTGGCAAGACCATCCTGAGGACCGACAACGGCCTGTTGGACCTGACGGCCGAACTCCCTGGCACCGGCATGGAGGTCTCCAAGGCCGGATTGACCTTCCAGGCGAAGGTCAACGGCACGCTCAAGCTGGGCCAAACAGGCTACACCGTATCGGTCACCGATTCCGGCCTGGACTACGCCGGCGGCAAACTCGCGTTCCAGTTTCAGGGAAGCCTGCTGACAGCCGGCACCGACAAAGATGGAAAAGTGACCAGCGAGGAAACCGCCGTGGTCACCGGGTCGGCCCAATTCCTGGACGGGGCCCTCGACAGCCTTGACGGGAAGGCGACGGGTAAGGTTGGCTTGGCCGGCGGAGTGGTTGATTTCAGTGATGTCAACCTGGCTTGGGACAAGGCCAGTGGGGCCGTTGTTATTCAGGGTGAGGCGGAGCTTTCACTGGCCGAAGAAGGAAAAACCGGCAGGGGCCTGACCGTGGACGGAGGTTTCTCCTTGTCGGGTCGCAGGGTGACCAGCGCCAACGGTGCGGTAAAGGCCGGAATTTGGCAAATCACGCCCGGCTTCGAACTCACCTTGAACACCTTAGAGTTTGCTTTCTCCTCCAGTGACCGCAAATTCCTGTTCCAGGGGGATGGCCAGGCGGAAATACTAGGCGTGACCGTGGGTGCGGCTATCAGTCCCCCCGGCATTGTCTGGCGCGACGGCAAATTGGAAAGCTTCGGGGGTAACCTAACCGGCGAATGGGGTGCCGACCTGGATGGCAACGGCATCCGCGAATTCGACCTTTCCATCGGCAAAATGGGCTTCCTTTACGAGAGTGCCCCGTCCCGACGATTGACCATGACCGGCGGCGGCTCCCTTCGCTACGACGGTGCGGTGATGGCCGGTGGCGCCGTCACCACCGATGATCAGGGGATAGTCTTCGGCGCCGGCGGACTCGAGCACCTCGGCTTCCGCGGCAACTTGGCCTTCCTCTACGGCGATCCCTTTGATGACAAGAACCGCAATTTCGTTCGCGAAACCAGGGAAAGCTACACCGACCGGGACGGCAACGGCAAATACACCGCCGGCATTGGAATGGTCATCACCGACGCGGGTATCTCATACACCCCGGCCACCGCTTCCAGGCCGTTCAGCCTGAAGGTCACCGGCAAGGGCCGCATGGCGTTCGAGCTGGGCGACCTCGCCGAGCGCCCCGATATCGGGGTGCAGGTGGACCTATCCCAAGAGGGTATCGAGATCGCTGACGGCCAGTTGCGCAATTTTTCAGTGGCTTTGGGCGCCAGTTTCCGGGTGGCCGGCTTGGGCTTCGACCCCTCCGGTGCCGTGGGCATGCGCTACCTGTCCGAGGCCAGGCAATGGGACCTGTTCGGCACGGTGAACGCCAAGATCGGCAAGAAGGGCTACGGCCTGTCACTGGGAACCTCGGTTGACAATCCGGGGATCCGCTGGGTGAACGGGGCCATCACCCAGGTTAGCGCTGCACTCACCGGTGAGGCCAACCTTGGCGGTGTCACCGCCAAGTTCGCCGATTGTGGCCTTACCTGGGACGGTGCGAAGGAAACCTTTGCGGCGTTCGGTTCGGCCTCAGTCAAGGTGGGGTTGGAAGTGGCGGTAGGCCTCGGCACCCGGGACAAGCCTGGCCTGGCGATTCGGGAGGGGGAATGGGACCTGACCGGTTTGGAATTTGCCCTAAAGGACTTAAACCTCGGCGGGTTCGAGGTCAACACCGCCCGGTTGGGTTTCAGCAGGTCCGACGATGGGTTCACCGCTTGGGGTAATTGTTTGGTCCAGGTGCACTCCATCGGCCTGGGTGGCAGCTTCCGCTTTGCCAACGGCGTCCTGGAGGAGATTTCGGTTGTTGCCCGTCCGGGTGTGCCCATTTACGGCCCGGTCATCCTGAAGGAGGTCTCAGGCACCATCCGCAACCTGAACTTCAAGGACCTTTCCGGCGTCGTCTTCAGCGCCACGGTGGGCCTCCAGGTTTTCGACAAGGAAGTGGACATGAGCAGCCTGCCGGTGGTGGGCGATTATTTCGGTAAGGTCACCGTGGCGCAGTTGCGTGGCACGGCCACCATCAGCCCCAGCTACATGCGCTTGCAGGCGGACATGTATGTGGCCGCCAGTGAGACCATCGTGGACGGTAAGTCCACCTACAAGGGACTTGCCGGACAGGGCACGGCCGCGGTCAACCTCGACTGGTCGAGGAAGGAATATTACGCGGATGTCGACCTGATCCTTCCAGGCAACCCCGCCCTTCCGGTAGTGGGCTCCCTGGTGCAGACCAGGTACCGAGGCCGAATGTCTTTGGATGGCCACCAGGACGGTATCATGCTGAAGGCCGCGGCGAGCGTTCAGATCGCCAGCATCGTCCCAGTGGTGGGTGGAAAAGAGCTCTCTTCCTCCAACTTGTTCTTTAATTTCATTCCCAAGGACAAACAGTTTAATTTCATCATTTGGGGTCAGGTCGACCTTCTTTTTGTTTCCCATACCGTGGGCCTGCACATCGACTTTTGGAACGGTAAATACTCGGTCCTGACCGACCTCGATGATGTTCAGAAAAGGCTGGGGCAATATGGCCAAAAACAGTCCCTGGGCCTGGCCGCATTCGATTCCCCTGTGGCTGCAGCCACGCCCGTTCCCATGGGCAGAATGTTTGGCCGATCAGCCTTCAGCAGCCTGGGTTCACCCGCCATCACCCACACCTACTCAGGTTCCTCCAGCCCGATCCCTGAGTCCGAGGTAACCTCCGGCGAATATGTGGCCCGCTTCCGCGTCGATGACAAGGCACTCAGGGCGGACCATCAGGCCTGGATACAGCAGGTCCGCCTGGAGGTGGATTCGGTCCCCGGTGTGCTCATCGAAGCCCTGCCCGCCTCCTTTGACCCGGACACGGGCGTGGGCTCTGTGGGGGTGCGCGTGGTTCCCCTGCCAGGGCAATACCTGCCCCGTGGAATGGTACTGCGCTCCACCCTGACCAGCCCCGTCGTCCTGGCTGGTGTTCGCAACCGCGCCCCGGGCGAGGCGGACCAGCCTGATATGGAAGCCGCCTGGACCAGAGCCTACGCCTACGAGGGCTCACTGCCTGCGGTGGGCACCGATGCCGCCGGCGATCTGATCCAGGGCTTGAATGTTACACGGGCGAAATACACCATCGCATTCAGGCCCAAGGACACGGGCACACCGTTGCCCGACGACTGGGCCGAATCGGTGCTCGTCTATACCGAACCGCTGCCCGGCACCACGCTTCAGGTGGCTCCCCCTGCCTATGACCAGTCGAGCGGCATGTGGACTGTGGTTCTGACCTACAAACCGGTCGGCCTGACCACCATCGGCAGCGCCTTCATCGCCAAGGGACTGACAGGATCTGTCAAGATCCGCAGCAAGGTGGAACTGGTAGGCGAGGTGGAGGACACGCTTGGAAGCGCGGACTCGCCCGATCTGGTGGCCGTCTGGTGGGCAGCACCCAGCGAGATCGAGGCCCCGGATGTTCCCGCGGTGATTGACTCCTCGCTGCGAACCACCACCCTCTCTGGCCGTGTGCACGACCCGAGGTTCAAGAATTTGTCCGTCACCCTGTTCTACTCCACAGACGAAGAAGGTGAATTTGAGCATATGGCCATATTGGCCGACGGCACTGCAGCCTCAGATATACCCGTTGAAGTACGCCCCGATGGGACCTGGTCCGTGGATATCACCTGGGATCCGCAGCATTTGCCTAATAAAGAAGAGCTGTGGCTCTACGGCTGGGTCAAGGATGATGGACCCAACCCGCCCATCTACGGCAACAGCACCCTGTTCACCGTTGAATACGATGTGGAAGGTACCATCCTTGTGGAAGGCCACGACAACCATGGGTTGGAAGGCAAGATTTGGATGCCTGAAGAAGACATCATGGTGTTTGCCGATCTTAATGGGAACGGAATACGGGAGCAGACCGAACCATTCGGGTTCTCAGATAGATCGGGCTTTTATCAAATCGACCTTCCTGAAGGGGTAATAACCACTAGCTTGGTCTTCACAGTCCCCGGGTATTACGTGCCAGATGAGGCCACGCCCTTGGTGCGGCAGGTGAATCTGGCCGGCGGACCGGTTCGTGCGGATTTGAATCTTTGGGCAACCCGAAATATCCTTCGGGGAGAAGTCCGTGTTCAGGGCCCCGAGGGACAGCTCGTTCCCCTGCAGGTGGTTCAGGCCACCGGGCCGGATGGCGAAGTGTACATGGCTGTCACTGATATGGACGGCATGTACGAAATACCGGTGGGCGGGCCCGGCCGTTACCTGATTAGCCTGCCCTACGAGGTTGGTTCATTCGAGGGATTCAATACGGTCCCCCACGGTGATGTTCAAGCCATGGTCGTTCCAGAAGGGAATGATTCGATTTTGTGGATCCAGTCCTTGCATGTGGACTCGGTCGGCGTAGTGCGATTGTTCGGGGAGGACGCCCAAGGCACTTTAGCTACCTTGGTTGACCAGGCGAATGCAGGCCTGATCAATGTGATCGAGTTTGACGGGTCGCTGCGCGGCAAGACGCTCGATCTGGTTGGAAGGAAAGGCCTGCTCGACCCCGCCTACATGCTGTGGGACGCTGACCTGCGCCAGTGGACATATGTAGCTGAAAAACCTGCCCTGATGCCCGACGGTACCTACGAGGAGACGCTGCCCTATGGAATGACCGCCCTGCGTATACGCCAGGACCTGCGGATTGACGGGAAGGATTTGGGTATCACCCTCCGGGGTGACGGCACTTCCAGGGCGTTCTATGTCCGCCAGGGAGTGGACTTCAGTCTGTCCAACCTTACCTTGGGCGGTTTCACAGCCGTGGGTGCTACCGGCGCGAGCGGCATCTCGGATACGGAAGCCATGTCCAAGGGCGGTGCCGGCGGTGGCGCAGGGCTGGGTGGCGCCATCCTGAATTTCGGCCAGACCAAGCTCCACCATGTGGTGTTTGCAAGCAACCAGGCTGTTGGTGGCAGCGGGGGCGAGGTATTGCTTCCCGCACCATCCACCTACTTGCTCAAACCAGCCAAAGCCGGGTTGCCGGGTGGGGCCAACGGCGGGAAGGCTGGAATGGCGGGTCAAGGCGGCGGGCATCTGCCCGGCCAAGCCGGACAACCCGTGCCCATCACTGTCACCTACACACTGGGCAATGACCCAACTCCTCGCGTGGCGACATTCCTGCTGGCAGGAGCCGGCGGCGGCGGTTCCGGCTTGGGCGGGGCCATCTACAACGCCCCCGGGGCGATGCTGACCATCGATGGCGGAACCACCTTCACCGGCAACACGGCCACCGGCGGCAGGGGCGGCACCGGGCCCACCGAATACATCACCAACCTCGCCAACCGGCTCTTTGGCGATACTGCCCGGACCCTCTCAGTCACCGGTTTCGAGGAAGCGTGGGCAACCCTCGGCATGGATGGTTCCGGCCTGGGCGGGGCCATCTTCAACGATGGTGGCACGGTGCGCCTGGCCGACTCCGTGTTCACCGGCAACTCCACCACCGACGCGGGTGCGGCCCTCTACGCCCTGCGTGGCAGCATGGTCATCAACACCTCCGCCTTCACCGGCAACTCCAGCGGCTCCGACCAGGGTGTCCGCTTCGAGGGTGGCAATATGTACCAGGGCTCCCTGGAGATCAACCGCTCATTCATCCTCGGCGATGCCGAGGGTCCCAAGGCCCTGGTCGCCGAAGGCGGACGGCGACTCGGCCAGGGCAACATCATCAGCTCCCAGACCGGCTTTGCCTGGGGCGTGCAGGCCTCCTCGGTGGTGGCGCG
>DKBS01000205.1:0-10979 GCA_002451275.1 Planctomycetaceae bacterium UBA6894
AAGACCAGCCCGGCGAACCTGTTCGTGAACCTGGCGACCAAGACGGTGGGCATTTTGGGGACGCGGAAGGTGGTGGTGTTCGACGAGATCGCCCACACGGAATTCGGCGACGAGGGGACCACCATCAGCACGCTGAAGGACTTCATGGAGAGCGGCAACTTCTCGCGTGGTTCGCTGCAGTTCACTTCGGACGCCAGCATTGTGCTGGGCGGCAACCTGGATGTGACGGACGGGCAGCCTGCCAGCAAGTACCGGCATCTGCTGGAGCCTTTGCCCAAGGAACTGCAAGACACCGCGTTCCACGACCGGGTACACGCCTACCTGCCCGGCTGGGAGATGCCAAAAATCAGCCCGACCTCGCTGGCCAAGGGTGTGGGTTTTGTGACCGACTACTTCGGCGAACTGCTGGTGAAGCTGCGCGACGATGATCACAAGGACCGTTTGCGGTCGGTGAAATACCAGGCCGGCATGACGAAGCGCGACCAGAACGCGGTGGAGCGTGTGGGGAGCGGGCTGATCAAGCTGATCTACCCGGATGGCGTGATGACGCCGGAGGAACTGGACGAGGTAGCCGACCTGGCCTGCGAGATGCGGCAGCGGGTGCACAACCAACTGAACAGGATCGCGCCCGGGGAGTTCAAGCCGCGCCTGATCGCCCGGGAAGGGGTTCAGGAGCATGCCGCGGCAGACCTGAAGCCCCGGGGGTAGGCCGGGGTTTCACTGCAGCCAAAGCAGCAGGGGGACCAAGACCAGCGCCCCCACCAGTACTTTCCAACTCCTCCAGATCGCAACGACCACCCAGCCCGACAGCCAGGTCAGGCTGCGCAGGAGGAGATGCAGGGGATAGCCCTGCCCATTTATTTTCCCTGCCAAGGCCAGACGCTGGATCGCTTCGGGCTCTCGTTTCATCCATCTCCAGAAATAGATTTTCCGGGCAGCCGCATAGTCCCCCTCGCGCCACAGTTGGTCGGCCTTGGCTAGTTCAGCTTTGGCCTGGGTGGATACCCAAGGCACCCAATGAGCGGAGAAGGATGCCCCTATCGCGGTGCCGAGGAGGCCGGCAAGCAGCATGGCCAACAGGGATGACCGGCAGGGGTGAGGGAGCGGGGGTGCCTCCATCGGGTGGTTCCATGAGGCGAGAATCCGGTTGATTTTGGCCTGGTTCCAGCCTTTGGCCAGCAGGTGTTTCGTGATGCCCTCGGCGGTGTGTCTGCCGGGGGGCAGGCCTGTCTTTTCCAACCAGCGACGCCAGCGGGCCTTCCGGGCATCGGGGTCACTGGGCCAGTTCAGCCAGGCTGCGATCGCCCACAGGAGGCAGACCGCCGGAGGGCCCACCCAGGCCAAGCGGGTGAGCGTGATGCCGACACGCACCGGGGTGGGCAGCGGGGGGAAATCGCCCTGCGCGAGGATGCGGGTGAGCTGGTTGGAGGACTGGGCTGGCGGTTCGCGGACCTCGACCGGATCGAGCATGGCAAGCCGGAGGGTTTGCGCGGCGGCGGTGAACGGGATATCCGCACGCTGGTAGGCGCATGCCAGATCGGGTGGTTGCCAGGTACCCGGTTTCAGCCCGGTCAGCCGCCAGGTGGTTTGCGCATCGCTTTGGCCAAGGGAAACGGTGGGCTCTTCCATGCGCCACAGGTCAGGATCGGGTGGGTTGACCCAGTGCGGCTTTGGCCACGCGTCGTGCGGGAGGGGAGCAGATGAACCGACCCGCGCGGTGACCGTGATGGTTTCGCCCGGATAGACCACGGAACGATCGACCGAGACCGACAGGGTGAAATCTCCCGGGGTCTGATGGCATAGCAGCGTGAGGAAGAGGAGAGTCACCAGTCGGGGACCTCGCCGAGGGGGCGCTCCCAGGGTTGGTGAGGAGCGCCCGGCTTTTGGCGGCGCAGGTGGGCGGCGCGCAGCAGGCCGTGGATTTCCGTGGGAGCCAGCGGTTGTGTTTGGCGGTCATCGAGCACGACCGGCATGCGGCCGGCACCAGGCAAGGCGCTTTCCGTAGAGCCTTCCGCGGACGGGGACTGGTCGGAAGGCCGGTCCGGCCGGGTTTGTGACGGATTCCCCTGAACGGAGGGCCTTTCAACCAGATTCCCCAAGGAATTGGCCATGGGATCAGGCCCGTTACCGTTGCGGGTGGCTTGGCCAGGTTTGGCAGGGGCGGGCGGGCATTGAGCCAGACGCAGGCGAATATATGCCAAGGTTGGGGTGAATTGATCGCCGAGAACGGATTCGGACTCCAATGCCAGTTCCTGGGCGGCCAATAAGGCCTGTTGATCCATGGGAACTGATTCCCCGGCCAGAATGAGGGCGCGCAGGAGTTGCCCGGTGTCCGGATTGGATGAGCGGCGCAGGAGCCTTTCCGCCTGACGGGCCAGCCCGGCGCGCGCCGGGTCGGTGGGAGGCAATGCCTCGATCCGGGCCAGCAGGATCTCGAGGGTTTCGGTTGGATCAGGCTGGGTCCGTTGAGCGCAGCCGGTGATTGCCAGCGTGACCAGGGTGAGGGAGAGGGTTTGTCTGGCAAGGAGGGAGGGGCCTGCAAGAAACCAGATCCACAGGCACAATGAAGCCAGCAAGCACCAGGTTGGGAGGTGGAGGGAAGGCGCGTTCGAAAACACCCTGGCGGGTGGCTCGACCTGCAGGGAGGAACCAGCCGCGGAGGCGATGGTGGACAGGTAGGACGGGTTGACCGTGGAGAGAACCCGTTGCTCCCGCCACTCGAGCCAGGCGTTGGCTGAAAGGGGGATTGGCTCGGGGTTGGAGGGAGAGCCCACCTGGATCACCTGGAGGGCGACCCCATCGCTGGCGAGCTGGGCGGCGACACGGGCGGCGGAGTCATCCTGGATGGGATCATCCCCGTCACTGAACAGCAGGACAGCGCGCAGGCCCGGCCGGTGGGCCAGCATGGTGCGGGCGAGCTGGAGGCCCTCTGCCAGCCGGGTGCCGGAGCGGCTGTCTGGTGCCGGAGCGAGGTCTGGCCGGGCCGCCTCGGCGGGCAGGTCCCTCAACCTTTCGAGGAGTGGGGCGTGATCGAACGCGGGCGGGCATGCCAGTCGGGCGCCCGCCGCAACGGTGATGAGACCGGCCATGCCGGGAAGGTCCGCAACGGATTGTTTAATCTGTGCGGCCGCCAGAAGGTAGCGGGGTGGCTTGCCCGCGCGCATGGATTGGCTGAGGTCGAGGACGAAGAGCGTGATCGGCGGGTTGGCGGGGGGTGAGGGCACCAGAAGGGATGCGAGAGCGGTCAGGACGGCTGCCAGGGCGACAGGCCAGCGTGGAGGAGTGTTTTGGCCGCGGATGGCCGGCACGATGAGCGGATCAGAGATGTCTGGGGTGCTCATGGTGGAAGGAGCCCGGATCACCGCGAGGGTCAGGTGACGGCCAGGGGAGACTCGAGCCCGCGGGGCAGTTCCAGCGTGAAGGAATCACCCGGGATGAACAGGTTGTCGGCCGGAGAGTAGAGGCGACGCCGGGCGACGAGGATATTGCCCTGGATGGTGTATTCGCCATAGGACCAGCGGCCGGTCTGCGTGGCGCTGCCGGAGCAGATTACAGCGAAGGGGAGGCCGTTGCCGGCCTTGTGGTGGTAGGCGTGGTGGCGGTGGCCGTGCATCCACAGCGCGACCCCTCCCTCCTCGGCGACGCGCACCAGCTTCTCCAGGTCGCGCAGGCGGCGGGTGCGCCACTCGGGTTTGCCGTTGTCCAGGCGCACGGGGTAGTGCGTGACCAGGACCCGCAGGCCGCCGTCGAGTTGATCCAGCAGCCTGGCCAGGCGATCGAGCTGGTTCTGGCCCACGGCCCCGGTGGCGTCCCAGGGCAGCGCATTGGGTTTGCTTGAATTGACGGCGACCAGCCACAAGGGCCCCACCCGCTGGGCGAACGGGTAGATGGCCTTGTCGAGGCGGACACCTTCCTGCCAAGGACTGAAACGCCGTTCAAACATGCCGGCGGACACCGTGCGGCGGAGCAGGTGGTCATGGTTGCCAGGCACGGCGATGCCAGGGAATCGTTGGATCCCGAGGATCTCGGCCGCCTCGGCAAACTCCTCGTCAAAGCCGAGGCAACTGGCATCGCCCGAGAAAACCCGATGGTCCGGCTGCCGGAGTTCGAGGTCACGCGCCAGTGCCCTGAGCGCCTGGTCGGCGTGGCGGAAACGGTGCGCGCGCCCGAGCAGGCGCAGGTTGACCCAGCCGGCGGTGCGTTTGCTGAAGAGGTCGCGCATGCCGAAGCGGTATTTGTCGAGGCAGACATGCACATCGGAGAAATGCGCCAGCCGCACCAGGGGCATGGAGGCATCAGGCGCGTCGGACGGTTCGCCCGGATGGGTCATGGCCGGGCACCCCCGGCCGCGCCTTCCTGGGGCTGGGCAGAGGGGGTTCCAGGAGCGCCGGGAGGGGCCTTGCCCCCGCCCGGGGCGGCCTTCTTGCGGGTTAGCCTGGCGCGCTCGGAAGCCGCCGCAGCCAGCGTGCGAGCGGTGGCCGCGCTACGCATGGCGAGGTCGCGTGCGGCCGCCTCCATACCCGGCACGGGTTGGTAGACCAGCGCGATCTGGGAGGGTTCCTGCGGTTGCTCGTAGGGCAAAATAAAGGCGATGGCGGCCGGTTGCGCCTGCGCGGCGGGAACGGGGGATGCCTTGGGTGCCGGCGGCGGGGTCTTGCCCTTGGAATTGGCCGGCTGGACCGGGGCGGCGGGCGGCGCGGTTGGCGCAGGCTGCGCGGGCTTGTTGGCGGGCTTGAACCACTCGGCATTGAGCACCCCGCGGGTGCCGGCGGACTTCAGAGTGGTTTTGTCCCATGAGCCCTCGCCCAAGGTGAAAAGAGTGGTTTTCGCCAGTTCCTCGCGGAGGGGTTTGGCATCGCGGCCGGGCATGACCACCAGCCACATCCCGGCGATGGGGCCGGACGGCCTGCCGTCAGCGCTGGCATATTGCAGCACCTTCAACGGCTGGTTGGGCGGGGTCAGCAGCACGGGGGGCTGGTTGAATCCGGCGGGGGGGCGGAAACAGAGTTCCAGCAACGGCCCCTTGATGGTCCCCAGGGAAGTCTGTCGTTCCAGGGAGGGAATCTCGGCGGGGCCGCCGAGTTTTTTCTCGTCCTCATCGAACTGCTTGAGGGTGGACCAGGTTTGTTTGGAGGCGTCGAGATAATCGTTGACGCCGCACCCTATCACGCCTAGCAGGCATGCCGCGCCAACCACCCAGGCAGGCAGCCCGGGGTGGCGATTTTGCAAGCCAGCCTGTTGGAAGCAGGCGGGATCCATCCCTGTACCTCGTTGCGGGACGCCTCACGGGGGGTTCCAAACCGGGAAGCGTGTCCCTTCATGGTACCAGCCGTGGCAGGGTCTGTCCTTTTCCAAGATTACACGATTTTAAGGTTTGGCCAACCTTCGCCAGGTTCCCCAAGGGTTCGTTTTTACCTGATCTGGCGTTAGTAGCGGTTTTGAGTATTGTGCCGACCCTTTGGGGGACGATGCCGAAGGTACCGGTCCGCCGCGCGCGGTGCCGGGGCCCGGCTACGGCATGCGCCAAGTCGATATTTGGCTTGGATTTGTGGCTGGAGGGGTGAGTGATGGCCGAACGGATTGAATCGGGGAACACGGCGGGTGGTGGTTTCCAGGCGCCCACCCGCGGGTCGGTTTGGACGCTGGAGCCTTTCAAGGCTGCCTTCCTCTTCGGCGTGCCGCTCTTTGGCGTGTTGTATTTGGGCGCGAAGTTCAGCCCGGTTGGCGGGGAAACCCTGAACCGGTATCTGAGCCATCCTGTGGAGATGGTGGAACTGGCCCTGTTTTGCCTGGGGCTGGGGGCCTATCTGGGTCGCCTGTGGGGTTTGCGTCAGGAGAAGGCAGCCGTTGCGGATATGCCCCTTGCGCCGGTGGCCCCCGGATCGACCGACCCTTCCATGGCCGGTGACCTGGCCCGCCAATTGAAAAACCAGTCGGATGCCTGGCGCGAGAGTTTTGTGGGACGGAGGCTGGCGACGGCCCTGGATTTTGTGCACCGTCGCAAGAGCGCGCAGGAACTGGATGACCAACTGCGGCAACTGGCCGACACCGACGCGATGGCGCTGGAAGGCAGTTACGCGCTGACGCGGTTCATCACCTGGGCGATCCCTATTTTAGGCTTTTTGGGAACGGTTTTGGGCATTACCGGTGCCATCGCGGGCGTGACGCCCGAGGTGCTGGAGGAATCGCTGAGCAGCGTGACCGACGGCCTGGCGCTGGCCTTCGACTCGACCGCGCTGGCCCTGGCGCTGACCATGGTGCTGATGTTCGTGGCCTCGAACCTGGAGCGGTCGGAGGCCCGCCTGCTTTCCTCGATCGACTCGCTGGCGGAAGACACGCTGTCGCACCGATTCACCCGCCACGGCACCGACCCCGCCGGCAAGCTGGTGGAAGGGATCGACGCGGTGGTGCGCAAGCTGGCCGAGGGAGCCCAGAAGCAGACGGAGCAGCAAGCCGCCGCCTGGGGACAGGTGGTGGAGCGGTCGGGCAGCGCGCTTTTGAACCTGGGACAGAACATCGCCGAGGGGATGGGGAACGGGCTGGAGAAGGCCCTTGCCGGCCATCTGGAGGCATTCACCCGCCGGGTGGAGGCGCTGGAGCAGCAGGCTGCGATCCACCGGGAGGAGTGGCGCCAGGCGCTGGGCGCGATGGCCGGCCAACTGGCCGCCACGGCCACGGCGCAGCAGGCCACCCTGACGGGGATCGAGCAACGGTTGGGGGAAAGGCTGGCGGCCCCGATGGAGGCGCTGCAGAGCGTGACCCGCGAAGCCATGACGCTGCGCGACCTGCAAAAGCAGGCGACGGAAAGCCTGCACGCGGTGGCGGGTTCGGCCGCCCTGGAGGAAACCCTGCACACGCTGACTGCCGCGGCGCATCTGCTGGCGGGACAGGCGGCGCGGGGGCGCTCGATCCCGGTCCCGGGCCGTTTGGGCGCGGACGAGGGCAACAAGGCGGCATGAGGCCGCGCCGTTGTCCCCGGGCGGGGCCAGCGGCATTTGGAGTTTGAGGCCTGACTGACAGGAACGCATGCGACGCGCGAAGGCGAAGCTGACTGTCTCCACATTCCCGTTCCTCGCGGTGCTTTTGTGCGCCATGGGGTCGCTGATCATGCTTTTGATGGTGTTCGACCAGCGGGCGAAGCGGGCGGCGCGCGAGCGCAACCTGCAGCAGGCGGTGGAGGTGGCGCGGCACGAGGAGGAACGCTGGAAGAAGGCCCAGGCCCTGGTGGCGGAGCAGGAGGCCAAGCAGGAGGCGGACCACCAGGAACAGTTGCGAAAGATGCGGCTGGAGGGTGAGCGGAAACTGCGCGAGTTGGACGAGCAGGCGGAAAAGCTGACCGCCGGCGAGCGCGAGGCCCTGCTGGCGCGAGCCCGGGAAGAGGAACGGATCAAGGCCCTGATGGGCGTCACGGCCGAGGCGGCGCGGGAGCGCGAGCGCACCCGGAAGGAAATGGCAGCCCTGCGGGCGACTCTGGACCAGGCCCAGCGGGACAGGCTGGAGCGGGAGAAACAAAAGGGCGAGCGCAAGCTCGCGGTAGACAAAGCGCGCCAGAGCCTGGCAGCGGAGCGCGAGGCGGAGCAGGAACGCCTGCGGCGGCTTTCCACCGAGTTGGCGGATCTTGAAAAAGTGTTGAAGCAGGCCGAGGAGAAGAAGGAAAAAAGCGCCCAGACCTTCAGCATTGTGCCCTACAAGGGCAAGCGGGGCGAGGACAAGCGGCCCATTTATGTGGAGTGCACCTGGAACAAGCTGATCTTCCACCCTGACAAGTTCGCGCTGGACCCGGGCGACCCCCGCATGGGGCTGATGACCCAGATCGAGGACAGGGCGCGCGCCCAGAACCGGCGCTATGTGGCAGCGGGGCTTCCCCCGCATCCAAGGCCGTTTTTGATGCTGCTGGTGCGGCCGGACGGAATCTCCACCTACTACCAGTTCCAGGTGGCGATGAAGGGGCAGGCGGTGGACTTCGGGTATGAACTGATCGACCAGGACTGGGAACTGGATTTCCCCCAGGAAGGGCCGGAAACCATCCCGCCGGACAGAAGCCAACTGGCCAGTAACCAACCCGGCCCCACACCAGGCGTGAACGGCGGTTTTGGCGCCGGTCTACCCCGGCCGGTTGGAACCGGGTCGGCGAGCCCGGGCATTCCGGCCGGTGAACGCGGACTGAATCCGGCAGGAACCCTAGCACCCGGACTGGGTGGGGGAGTGCCTGGTGGTGTTCCGGGTGGGGTACCCGGAGCATTGCCCGGTGGATTGGGATCTTCCGGGGCCGGGGTACGCGGTTTTCGGGCAGGAATCGGGCCTGATGGTGGCTCGGGGAATGGTCAGGGGATTGGCGGGATAGCCAATGGCCCTCCCGGATTCCCGGGAACGGGGAGTGGCATGGGCGCAGGCGGCCCCGGGATAGGTTCGGGCCTTGGTGGCGGGCTGTCGGGCCTGAGCGGCAATGGGCTTTCCGGATTGTCCGGGGCGGGTGGCACGGGTGCCAACGGCCCGGGTGGGGGGATGCCGGGATCGGGTGGCGTTGGTGGCGGTGGAAATGGTGGTTCAGGGCCGGGCTCGGGAACCGGTGGCCCTGGAGGGGTGGGTGGGAATGGCCCACGCATGGGTGGCGGCGGTCTGGCGGCATCCGGCCAGGGGCAGGGGATGGCGGGTGGAACGGGCTTTGGTGTTGGCTCGGGCGGATTGGCTGGATTGGGTGCCGGAGGCGGTGCGGGACTGGGTTCAGGAGCCGGGCCGGAAGTGCCCGGATTGCCCGGTGGTGGCCCGGGCGGGGCGAATCCGGATGGATCGATCCCCGGCGTGATACCGACGCCGCAGCGGATTCCCGGACCGACCGCGCCAGCCCTAGGGGCCACGGGATTGACGGCCCCGGGGAGCTTTGGGGGATTGCCCGGGGCACTGCCCGGGGTTGGTTTGGGTGGGACCCCTGGAGGCTCCGGGGGAAGTGGACCTGGAGCCGCAGGAGGGGTGCCCGGTGGACCCGGGGGCAATGGCGGCGGCGGCGTGGGTGGCTTGCCGGGCCAGGGTGGTGGGGGAAGTGGTGGTCCGTCTGGGACAGCCGGTGGGGCCGGCGGGAGCGGCCCGGGCGGTGGCGTGGGCAACGGCGGGTCGGGTGGCGATGAGAGGACCGGCGGTAGTGCAGGTGCAGGGATGGGAGGCGAGGGCGGGGCAACCGGTCCCGCGGGCGCGGGTGGTTCATCCGGGTCCAGCGGGGCGGGAAGCCCGGGCAATGGTGCTGCGGGAACACCCGGCTCCTTGCCGCCGATTGACGGCCCTCCGCCGGCACCCAGCCTGGGTGCCGGATCGGGCGGGGCTGCGGGTGGCGGTGCTGGCGGGTTGTCGGTGCAATTGAACCCGCAGGAGCAGGAGAAGGAGGCCGCGGGCGCCAAATTGCCCAGGCCATCGGGCGCGAGCGGCGACGGATTTCCGGGGCTGGATGACCCCGCCATGGAAGCCCTGAACCGGCTGAATGTGCCGCTGCCCACGGTGACCGAGGACCGCCCCAAGGCGCCCAGGCCGCTGAAGATGGCGCGACTGACGGGTGGCAGGGAGTTGACCCAGTATGTGGAGTGCACGGCCGATGGCGTGGTGCTGCACCCCGGGGGCAAGAAATTCACCCGGCAGATGATCAGCCAGCCGGAGGAGAGCAATCCCCTGCTGCAAGAACTGAAGGAGCGCGTGGAGCGCAGGCGCGTGCTGGACCGGGCGGCGGGAACCACCTCATTCATCCAGGTGCGTTTCCTGGTGTGGCCCGATGGCATGCGGGCCTACCACACGCTGTACCCCACCGTGGCCACCTGGCCGGTGCACAGCCGTCAGCAAACCATCAACAACGCCAAGGATTTGCGCGAGGCGCTTTCGAGCCAGTGAGCATTCGGACCAGATTGGGAGGGAGCCGGGAAAACCATGTACAGGCGGCGCAGAAGACCACCCCAGGCGGAACAGTTCAGCTTCGACTCCTTCCTGGATGTCGTGGCGAACGTGGTGGGCATCATCCTGCGGCTGATCCTGGTGGCGTGGGCCGGGGCGCGGAGCTACAAGGGTGACAAGATCGAACTGCCCTTCGCGCCGCCGGTGGAAGAGGTCCGGCAGTTGACGCAGAAGGCGCCACCGCCGGACAACCCCCTGGCGGGGCGCATTCGCGAGGAAGAAACCAAACTGGCCCAGGCGAAATCGCTGTTGACCCGGCGGCTGGAGGAACTGGCCGGCACCAAGCTGGAACGCACACGGCTGGAGGGAGAGAGCGCCCGGGCCAAGGCTGAACTGGAGAAGCTGGAGAACGAGAAAAAAGCGCTGGCGCTGGCCAAGCTGCCGGAGGCGCCGAGCGAGCCGGAAGAGCCCCTGCCGGAACCCCACAAGCCCTCGGCCCACCTGGCGGAAATGACGGATCGCATCAGCAAGGCCCGTGAGCAGATTGAATTTTTGGGGAAGAACGCCAAGCCTGGCAAGGTGCACCGGTGGCGCACGCCGATCAGCCAGACGGTGCAGAGCGAGGAGATCATCTTCGAGATCCGTGAGAACCGGATCGCGGCGATCGACATCGGTTCGATGCTGGACGAGGTGCAGGAGTCTTTGCGCAAGGCGGGGGAAGTGCTGCAGAACCAGTGGGTGATGGAAGGGACGACGGCGCCCATCGGCGCTTTCCGCCTGAAGTACACCATTGAGCGGGAACGGCCGCCCGGCCTGCTGGGGGACGCGCCGAAGCCGGATGACCGGGCCAGTTTCCGCTACGGGCTGTCGGGTTGGGAGGTGCTGCCGCTGGACCCGAAGCGCGGCGAGCCGATCGAGCAGGCGATGAAGGAAGGGAGCGCCTTCCGCCGGATCGTGGACAACCTGGACGCGAAGGAGAGCGCGGTGACCTTCTGCATCTATCCGGACAGCTTCGCGGCGTACCGTCAGGTGCGGGACATGCTGCACGAGCGGGACATGGTGGTAGCGGGCCGGCCGCTGCCGTTCGAGGCGCCGATCGCGATGTC
>DKBS01000205.1:11204-11415 GCA_002451275.1 Planctomycetaceae bacterium UBA6894
CGTTCGAGGCGCCGATCGCGATGTCCACGAAGAAGGGGACGGTTTCGCGGGGGCAGTGATTTAAAAACCAGCGCGCACTTCAGGAAGGCCCGTGACGGTGTCACGGGTTTTTTCTTTGTGTGTAAAGGATTTGGCGTGGCTGTGACGGGAAACTGCCCCGGCATGCGTATTCAGCGGTAGAACGGTGGAAGAGTTCCGTTTTCCGGAGGAG
>DKBS01000205.1:11683-11823 GCA_002451275.1 Planctomycetaceae bacterium UBA6894
GCGAATCATGCGCAGGTGTTTGGCCCTGTTTGGCTTGACGGCGGTTTTGGGTGTTCCGGGCGTGTATGGTCAGGAGCCAAAGAAAAATGACGGGCTAGAGCCTCCAGGCCAAAAAGTCCCCGTGGAGGGTGGGGAAATCC
>DKBS01000193.1:0-26256 GCA_002451275.1 Planctomycetaceae bacterium UBA6894
TGGTGGCAAGGTTTTCCTTTTGGCGGCAAATGCCCCAAAAATCTCCAGACCCTCCGATTTTGCAAAGGGCGCCAGGGAAATGGGGATAAGTTCTTACCTGGGCACTACCAAACCGCCTGCAGAAACTCACACCTGGACAGTCACGGCGCTCGACATTGAGACCGGCAAACCTCTTTGGGTGGCTGAAATCTACAAGGGGGTTCCCAAAATCCCCCACCATCCTTCAAACACTTTCGCAACCGAGACACCCACCACAAACGGAAAGGTTGTCTGCTGCTGGGCGGGTTCCTGCGGTCAGTTGGTCTGCCTTGCTGCAGATTCCGGAAAGGAAATTTGGCGCAAAGACCTGGGCGTGGAACCCCGGGCCACCGGTTTTGGTAGCGGAAGTTCGCCGGTGATGGATTCGGAGCGGGTCTTCGTTCAGTGCGACAACGAAAAGAACTCATTCGTGGCCGCATTCGACCTGAGGACCGGTACTGAGTTATGGCGCCAACCGCGAAAGGTCAAAACCTCATGGTCAACCCCCGTGGTCTGGAAGAATTCGCACCGCACCGAATTGGTCCTGTGCGGCGACGGTTTGCTGGCCGCGCATGATCCCAAATCCGGCAAGGAATTGTGGCGCTACACCGCCCTCAAGGGCGGGTTTGCCACCTCGCCTGCCCTGGAAGGTGACCTTCTGGTCGCCTGCAAGAGCGACCCGTTCAATCCCGGACAATATGTGGCAGTTAGGGCCGGCCATGATGGGGATTTGAGCCCCAAGGGTAAGGATGCCCCCTCCGCGGGGATCGCTTGGGCCAAAAAGGAGAAAGGTCCGGGCCTCTCCTCTCCCGTCATGTCCAAGGGCAGGCTTTTTGTTTCCTCGGACCAATTCCTTACCTGCATGGAAGCATCGACCGGGAAACAGCTCTGGAAGGAAAGGCTTCCCGGGGCGAAGAGTGTCGCGGCATCGGTTTGGGCACAAGGCGATTCAATCTGCGTCCTTGACGAATCTGGAAAGCTATTTCAAGTTGCCAATGAACCGACATTCAAGCTTCTGTCGAAGTCAGATTTTGGGGACTTGCATTGGAGCACCCCGGACCTATCCAGCGGAAAGCTCCTGCTACGCGGAGTGAATGAAGTTCTTTGCCTGCCGTTCAAGTCAAAGTGACCAGAAATGCAAAAGACCCGGCCGCAGGGCCGGGTCTTTTTATGTGCCGAAGGTGGGGGTCGAACCCACACTCCTGTGAAGGAACTGGATTTTGAGTCCAGCGCGTCTGCCTGTTCCGCCACTTCGGCCTGTGCTTGTGCAGAATCTTTATAACCGGGTTTTGGGAGGTTGCCAAGGATGCCTCGGCAATCCTTGGTGTAGCATGGCTTTTTAGCGCTTTCCCCTAGACCACGCAGGCAGCCCATGGCCATTTTTCGACGCGATCGGCGTCCCAAACGGCAACCTTCCGACCCGGCGAAAGCCGATTTGCCCCGATTGGGCAAGAAAACCGGCAAGAAAAGCCCCCCTCGGGGCCTGGCTGAGCGCCCCAGGGGGAAAGCACCGGGGCCCAAGCGATCCCTCACCCATGTGGGCGGAAAAGTTGAAACCGAAGGGGTGGCTGAAGAAGCCCAGAAGCTGGCCTTTGCCTTGGATGTGAAGGCCTCCACCGACCGGGATGACGATACCACCCGATCCTATGTGCACGGTTTCCATTCCTACCCGGCGAGGATGCATCCCGTCACCGCCCAGCGGCTGGCGGCCGCTTTTGTCCCCAGGGGGGGACGGGTCGTTGACCCGTTTTGCGGTTCCGGAACGGTATTGGTGGAAGCCATGATCCTAGGGATGAAGCCCACGGGATTGGACCTGAATCCCCTGGCCGTGCGACTGGCCAAACTGAAAACCACTCCCCGTACCGACACGGAACTGGATCACCTGGTGCATCAGGCCGAAGCGGTGGCAGAATTCGCCCACGCACGGCGCAAAACCAAGGCGGGGGCGAGCCGACGATTTGGCTTGGAGGATATCGCGTTATTTGAACCGCATGTGCTGTTGGAACTGGACTCGCTGGCCTTGGGGATTCGCGAATTGGGCAAGGACCACGCCCGCGGGGACCTGGAACTGGTGCTGAGTTCCCTGTTGACCCGGATGTCGCGCCGGCGCGGGGACACCTCGGAGGGCGCTGCACCGCGCCGGCTGGCCGCCGGGTTTGTGACCCGGCAATTCGCGGGCAAGGCCCGGGAACTGGCAGACAGGTTGAGGGAATTCCGCAACACGCTGCCCTCGGCCGCCCAAGCGCCTGCCAGCGTTCGCCAAGGCAACGCAACCAAGCCGGCCAAATTGCCCGGGGCCCCCTTCGACGCGTTGATCACATCCCCGCCCTATGCCGCCACCTACGACTACGCCGACCACCATTCGGTTCGCCTGCGCTGGTTGGGCTTGGACGCCACGGAAATGCGACGCAACGAGATGGGCGCGCGGGCCAGGTATGCCGACATCCCCGCCCTGGCGGCGGCGCGGGAATGGATGGGTGAGCTGCGCTCGTTCCTGACCGCCATGGCAGGCCAACTGGCCCCCTGCGCCCCGGTCATCTTGTTGATGGCGGACTCCGCCGTGGGTGCTTCCGCCTTGCGGGCCAACGAACTGGTCGCCAAGGCCGCACGGGTTTGCGGCTTCAAACCCGTGGCGCGGGCCTCACAGGCCAGGCCCCATTTCCATGGGCCAACCGCCGCGGCGTTCCGGGCCCGGCCGCGTATGGAACACGCCCTGCTTTTGCGGAAGGAATAAGCGGAAGGAATAATCAGTTCGCCGCCTTGACCGGTACCAGGCGCGCCTCGCGCAGGTCCATCACCGCCACGCCGGGTTTGGTCTTCGGTTTCACCACCAGCGTGTGGCGCCCGGGGGTGAGCTGGAACTTTCCGGGAGAGCGCGTCACAAAGTTCTGGAAGTGCCCGGTGTCCTCCACCTTCCAGGTGAGTTCCTGGTCCCCCACCACAAAGGCGACCTCGGCGTTGCCGGAGCCCTTGCCGCAGCCCTGGAGGATATCGAGCTGATACAGGCCGCCCTTGTCCACGGTGAATTCCCACCGGGCCGTATCTTCTTTGCGCACCCAGAACCCCAGGGTGTTCTTGTGGGGAAGCGGTTCAAATCGCAACTGGACCCCCTCCACACTCGCGTCCCTGGCCGGCAGCACGATCTCCCCTTTGGCGTTGGGTGAGCCGGGCCGGTAGGCGGGGTTGGGTGTCATGGCCCGGGCATCCGCCGATTTCTGCAAAGCCTTCAACTCCCGGTCGAGTTCCTCCGCCACCGCACGGTCGGACAGGATGCGGTTGGTGTTTTCCCCCGGATCGGCCTGCAGGTCATAGAGTTCGCCCTGTTGGATGCCGGGTTTCTCGAAGAATGAAACATATTTCCAACGCCCCTTGCGGATGGCAGCGCCGGGGCGCCCCATCTGGTTGCTGTAGTGCGGGTAATGCCACCACAGGGCGCGTTCGGTCGGAACCCTGGAGGCGGAAGGATCCTTCAGCACCTCCACCAGGCTGGTGCCATCGAGCCCTTCTGGAACCTTGTTCCCAGCGAGTTGCGTAAGGGTGGGAACCAGATCCGGTCCCCAAACCGGTTGGTCGGAAACGGCACCTTTGACGATACCCGGCCCTGCCAGAAGCAGCGGGACGCGGATTCCCCCCTCGTAGAGCCATCCTTTTCCTTCCCGCAGCGGGGCATTGGTGGTGGCCGGACGCTGCATTCCCTCCAGAGTGCATAATCCGCCGTTGTCGGAGGTGAAGACAATCACGGTCTTGTCGGCAACACCCGCCTTCAGCAAGGCTTGCCGCACCCGCCCGACGCTTTCGTCCAGGCTGGCCAGCATGGCGGCGTAAACAGGATTGTCCTGCGCCCCGGGCCTGCGGTCGGAGTTGAATTTCTCAACTTGGTCCTTCTTCGCCACCAACGGAGTGTGGGGCGCGTAATGCGCCAGATACAGAAAAAACGGCTTGGCCTGGTTGGCCGCGATGAACTTTTCAGCCTCCACGGTCAAGCGGTCGGTCAGGTATTCGCCCGCGGGCGCATCGGCCAGGCCGGGCATGGTATTTCCCTGGCGGTCCCGGAAAGGGGCCATGTAGCTCCGGGGCGTTCCGGTGGCATCGCCCGCGACATTGGACTGGAATCCCTGGTCGGTGGGGAGCAAGCCGGGCCCGCCCAGGTGCCATTTGCCTATGTGACCCGTGGCGTATCCCCCGGGCCCCAGAATCTCGGCCAAGGTCACCGCATCGAGGGGTAATCCGGATGGAAGGGGCGGTCTGGCCAGCCGTTGCTGGGGCAGATCGGCACGGCCGGGCAACCAGTCCGTGAGCCCAAACCGCGCGGGATGCCTGCCGGTGAGAATTGCGGCACGGCTGGGGGAACACACCGGGCAGGCGGAATAGGCCTGGCGAAAGTTTACGCCATCTCTTGCCAACTGATCCAGGGCCGGGGTTTTGTGGTAGCTGCTGCCTGAAAAACCGAGATCCCGCGCCCCCAGATCATCCGCCACGATCAGGACCACATTCAGGCGATTGGAACTGTTTCCTTCCTGGCCTGAAACCAGAAGGGCAATCAGAACAGCGGGCAACGACATGGGGCACTCTCCCTGAGAAACTCTTGGCCCGGAGTATACGGGATGGACGGGCCCGGCAGTGGCCCAAACACCCAGAAAGACTTTTCCCGGGTGGATCCGTACCGTAGATTGGTGGTTTGGAAAGACTTGCGACAGCAGTTCTGGCGCAGCTGGCAGTTTTGGACCGGTGGATTCAGACCTAATACAGGGGGTGGTTTGTGGCTCAGGCAGAATACAGTGAGGTGCGCAAAGGGAACGTGATCGTCGGCGAGGACGGGCAACTGTACGCCGTGGTCGATCGCGACCTGAACACTCCCGGCAACTGGCGCGCCATCCTCAACCTGAAACTGAAAAACCTCAAGACTGGCGCCGTGGTGCAAAACCGCTTCCGCCCCGATGACAAGGTCGAGATCGCCTTCCTCGACAAACGACCGATGCAGTATGTCTACCAGGAAGGTGACGATTATGTTTTCACCGATCTTGAAACCTTTGAGCAGGTCAACCTGAACAAAGACTGGGTGGGCGACCTGATCCTGTACCTCAAGGAAAATGACAACTGCCACGTGGTGCAGTTCGAGGGCAAGCCGATCAGCATCGAGCTTCCGCCCATGGTGGAACTGAAGGTGGTGGAAACCGACCCGAACATGAAGGGCGCCACCGCCCAGGCCCAGTACAAGCCAGCCCTGCTGGAAACGGGCCTGAAGATCCAGGTTCCCCCGTTCATCGCGGTGAACGAGGTGGTGCAGGTGGACACCCGCACCGGCGAGTACCTCAGCCGCGCGGCGAAGTAAGGCCACCCGACCAGCTTTTCTTCACCCAATCGATGGGGCCCGACCAACCGGTCGGGCCCCATCGATTTTTGGTTACGCCTCAAACCGGGATCACCCGGCCGCCACACCTTTTTGCAGCGCATCGCCCTCGACATGGCGGCGACCGCGGAGAAACGCATCCGCCTGCATCACCGCCTTGCCCGCAGGCTGCACCGAGAAAATTTCCAACACGCCCCTCCCGGTCGCGACACGCAGGCAGGAAAGGTCCCTGGGCGGCGACAGCAACTCGCCGGGCCGGGCATGGTGGGTTTCCTCGGGTTTCGCCCGGGCCTTGACCACTAGCAGCCGAGTGGGAGGTTTGCCCTCCGAGGGCCGCACCCAATGCGTGTAGGCGGTGGGCCAGGGTTGCATGGCTCGCACCACCAGCGCCAACCTGTCGGCAGGCTGGTCCCAATCCAGATCCCCCATTTCCTTTTTCAGCTTGGGAGCGCGGGTGACCAGGGAGGCATGTTGGGGGAGGCCCGTCACGGCCCCGGCCGCCATGCGGTCCACCACCTCCACACCCACCATGGCCGCCATGTCCGCCAGGCGGAATTCGAGTTCCCCGGCGGTCTCCTCCGGATGGATGGGGGTTTTCACCACCGCCACGAGGTCTCCCGCATCGAGGGCGGGGGTCATGCGCAACACGCTGACGCCGGTCTCGGTGTCGTTGCTGAGAATCGACCAGGCGACCGGCGCGGCCCCGCGATGGCGGGGCAACAAGGAGGCGTGCAGGTTGATGCCCCCCAGCCTGGCGGCGCGCAACGCCTCGGGCTTGAGGATCTGCCCGTAGGCCGCGACCACCAGAAGATCGGCATTGTAGGAGGCTAGTTGGGCCACCGATTCCGGTGTGTTGATGCTGTCAGGCCGCCAGACAGGCACCCCCGCGCGGAGAGCCAAAATATGCACCCCGACGCCGATCTGGCGTGTGCTACCACGCTCGCTGCCGGCCTTTTTGGGCGGCTGCGTGACCACGCAGGCCACCTCGTGCGGGCCGGAAAGCAGGGCCTGAAAGGCGGGTTCGGCAAAGGTACCGGTACCCATCAACACCAGACGCATAAGAATGGGTCCTTGTGGATAAATTCAGGCCAGCTTGGCCAGTTCCTCGAGCCGGGCAAGCAATTCGGCATCGGACGGGATTTCACCCTTTTTCTGCGCCTGCTGGTGCATCCGTTCGAAGGCCGCTATTGCCCCGCGGGCGGCGATTTTCCCAATGGGCCCCAACTTGTCGATGAAGAGCACCCCGTGGAGGTGGTCATACTCGTGCTGGAAGGCCTTGCCCGGCAAACCGCTGAGCGTCTCCTCCACCTCGGTGCCGTCGAGGGTTTGGTACTTCACCCGGACGATCTTGGCCCGGCGGACCTTCTGGAACAATTCGGGAAAACTGAGGCATCCCTCGGTGCCTTCGGCGGTGCCCGTCTTCTCCAATACCTCCGGATTGAGGAACACTTTCTCAAGGTCCTTCTGCTCGGGATCGCCGGAAGTGTTGAGGATGAACATCTGGTAGGGCAGCGCCACCTGGGGAGCGGCCAGACCGACACCGTTGGCCTCGTACATGCTCTCGAACATTTGCATGGCCTGCTGACGCAGGGTGTCCGTCACCCGGGTGACGGGCCGCGCCTTGAACCGCAATGCCGGGTGCGGATGAAGAACGATGGGGAGCATGAAACCGTCCAAAATATTAAGTTTTCTGCAGCCAATGGCCGGAGGAATGAAAAAGCAATATTTTTATACTACACACCATTGTTGGAGAGCCCGAATATGGCCCTTGTCCTGAAATCGTGGGAGGTGAACGAATCACCTGTAGACCGCGAAGGGAATTTCATCAAAATCAAGGGCCGCCAAGGCGGTTTGATCTCATTCTTTTTGTCCCTTGCAGGGATTGATCCAACAGTCACGGTGAAGATTAATTCCCAACGGCTGGAATTTTCCAAATCTTCACTGGCTGGTGGAAAAACCAGTTTCATACCGCTGCCAAGCCTCACCAGCACCCATACAGGCTTCCATCGTCCATGGCAGGCCGCATTGGCATTTTTTATTGTTTCCTTGTTTCTTGGCAGCTTTCTTGGCCCGGTTGTTGGCCGGCTTGCCAATGGCTTCCTCGGATTCCTGGTTAGCATCGGTTTCATTTTGTTCGGATTAGTATTCGGGGTAGTTTATTATTTCCTGAACCGTGAAATTACCTTGGGATTTATCGAGGGTAGCGGGGTTGGCTATCAGATCGATTTCAAGCGCTCCGTCATCGAAAACATCGACGTGAACGAAAACCGCGCCAGACAGGTCTGCGACATCGTTCAGGATCTCATTCAGGCCACCTCGGAAGCAAAACTGAATTCTCAGCCTGGACAAGCGGGCAAACCAAACCGGGAACCTATCTCACGGGTTGGGTCAGCGGAAGCCTCACCCAAGGCGGACAGCATGTCGGTTTCCTGCCCGGGTTGCGGGGCAGAATACACCATTTCCTCAAGCAACTCTGGCAGGAAATTTCGGTGCCAGAAATGCAGAACCATCGTTGAAGCTTAGTGCCCCTGTTCAGCCACTTTCAATCCCGGGCCCGGTTCAAGACTTCCCTTTGCCGGGCAGGTATTTCCAACATCAAATTTCGCAAAAACTCCTCGTAAACCTGAAGGTCTCCGTATTTCCTTAGGGAAACCAGGGCTTGTTTATGCCGGATGGTGAAAAAACGCAGGCGCACAAAAAACCAGGCCACCAGCAGTATCAGTCCAAGCCCAAAAACCGGGGTGAAAATCACCCCGAAAAGCGCCAGCAGACGGTTACCTCGTGTGACCGACTGGAAGCTTTGTATCTCCGACAACGGCAGAACCCGTTTCCTTTGGACAAAGGGTCCGGTGGTCTCCTCCACCAACCAGGGGCCATCCACCCGCACCACCGTGGTCCCACCCAAGGACAAACCGGTGGGGCCAAAAAGATGCAGCAGGACCCGGCGGCCCGTAATTTCCAAAGTTTCGTCCGGTTCCATGGCTAATCATCCAACTGTAGTTCACTGGCCACGGGAGGACGCAGCCGCACCCCTGGCTCCGTTGCGCAGGCAGGCCCAAAGTTCGCGCACCGAATCCCTGCAACCATCCAAGGGAGCTTCCCGGGAATATTCGGCCAGGTCATGCCACCCGCAAAACTCCAGTAGGCCCTCTTCAGCAACCGGGTGGAGACTTGCCAGACGGCGGAAATACTCGTTGGGGGTTTCGCCCTGCAGCATCGGGTCGCCCGCGTCGCTTCCCCACGCCTGGATGGCCCTGAAAGTGAGTCGGACCAGTTCCCTTTCCGGCAACGGCCTGCGGCCCGCAAAGGGATCGGGCATGTCCGCAAAGGCCGGAAGAGCCTCGCCTTCCGCCACACCGAGGGAGGCTGGAGACCACTGGCCATTCACTTCCTTCCCGCGGAAAAAACTGCTCAGCCACGCGATCCAGCGGCTGATGGTTTCGGGGGGAGACCAGCCGGTTGCCATGCAGGTGAGGGCGAAAGCGACCACCAGGCCGATCGCCAGGCCCGTCACCACGAACAGGCCCAGCTTGCGCAGGGATTCCAGCCATTGGGACACACTGGATGCGGCCGAAGGCGGAGGAGGCTGAACGGGTTCCCGGCTTTCCGCCTTGCCGGATTTGTTCTCCGGCTCTTTTCCGCTGGTCAACTCACCCTTTTTCTTGTCTCCGGTCCGGGGATCGCCGGGAGTACCTTGTGCCTGCCCCGATTTTGTCTGGGCATCCTTCTCACCCTTGCCCTGACCTGAGTCTTTTCCCTTCGAGTTCCCGGCCTCTGCGTTGCGCGCTTTCCCGTCCCCCTGACGCCCTTGAGCCTTTTCGTTTTGGCCCTTGCCCTTGGAGTCTCCGGTTGGGGAATCCTTTTGGGTACCCTTGGTGGATCCCTTGTCACCCTTTTGGGGCTGGGACGTATCCTTTTTTCCATCGGGTGACGATTCTTCCCGGCCTTTGTCGCTGCCGGACTGGTCCTCCATCCGTTGACCAAGTTTTTGCTGATTCCGCTTCACGGCCTCATCCGGCCGGGGGGGCTCCCTGCGGAGGGGTTCGATTTTTTTCCCGACCAGGGCGGAAAGAGTCTGCAACGGGCCGATGTCAGACGGTCTGGGGATGAGCAACGCGCCCACCAGCACACAGCCCACCAGCAACATGCCACCCAGGATCCATACCGCCGACATGGTGGCCGGCATGGAAAGGCCCCGCCTGGCCAGATACCGCCTGAATCCCAAAAAGCACGAGGTGAGCAGCAGAAGAAACGCGCACCCCAGGTACCCCACCAGCAGCATGAGGGTGTACAAGCGGGTCTTCACTTCCTCCGCGGGGATGAACGCCTGACCGATGCCAAACACAGGCAATGCCAAGGCGGAAAACCAGACGATCGTGACTCCCGGGGTCTTGCGGCGATGGGGGTCTGCCGGCCCCGCATCCTCCTCCCCATCCGCATCCCCTTCGGCTTTAGCAGGAGTTGCCTTTTTACCGGGCCCCTTTACCCTGCGGGGACTTTCCTCCCCCGCGGTGCGCCGCTCCACTTCACGGCGCAAACGGGCCGCCGGATCATCCTCCATGCCTGCGGCACGCAACAGCCCCTCGCCATCGATCCTCGATTCGGAATGGATGTCGGTGGTATCGGCCACCAGGAGCCGTGTGGCCCAAAAGCCAATGGCTACCAGAATCGCGCAAAACGCGTAATGACCTGCCGCCGGCCAGCCCGTGGGCGGGGGCACAAAGCGTATCAGGGCGATGGCCACCAGCAGCCCCAGGATGCCCGAATACAAGGAGGCGCGGCGGGCTATCTCATCGATCAGGTGGATGCGGCCAATCAGGACCATACCCACCACGCCTGCAAAAATGATCCAGTGCAACCGCTCGTTGAATTCACCGCGGTAGAAGACTGCCAGGATAAAAAACAACAACGCGCTGACCATGCCCATCAACAACGCCGGCGTGACGGCCAGGATCAGCCAGTCTGCGGGGCCAGTGGGAAGTGGTCGGCGTGCCATCGCCAGGCTTCGAGGCCTCAGTGGGTGAGGAAGACGGGGACCGGGCTGCCACCCAGCACCTCGCGAGTGGTGGAACCGAACAAAAACTCACTCAGGCCCGAACGACCATGGGCACCCATCACGAGCAGGGCCGCCTTGTGGTGGTTCACCTGACCCAGCAACATTTCGGCAATCGAGCCGTCGGGTTCCAGGGCGTGCTCCTGCACCGTCCGGCCATGCCAGCGCAACAGTTCGCCCAAACGGTCCACGGCGCGGGCCGCCTCCTGCGGATCCTTCAAGCCACTCACCACATGCACCGGCAGGTCCGCCATCAATCCGGTCTGCACAAACGCCCACGCGGCGCGGGCCGCCCCCGGCCGGCCATCGGTTGCCAAGACCACACATTCGCCGCTGGCAGGCTTTTGAGGCGTCACCACCACCGGCCGCACGCTGCCCTTGAGAACAGTCGGCAACAACGAGGAATCTCGCGGCTCGGTCTCGAAATGGAAGCGTGTCTGGCGCCCCAGGAGCAGCAGGTCAAACCGCTCGCTTTCGACCATGATTTGTTCATCGGGTTGACCTGCGGACTCAATCAATTTGCACGGAACCCCGGCTTTGGCCGCCCGGGCCGCGCAATCCGACAAGAAATGGTCCACATGCTTACGGGCATCGGCCAGACGGCTTTGATCCAGTGTTTCCTTGGCCTGTTCGGCTCCCAGCGGCACCGCCTCGGGCTGGAAAATGCCGGGAATATCCACGACGGCGATGCCACCGATCACGGCGTTATTGGGTTTGGCCCACTCCAGCGCCAGCCGCAACGCGCCTTCGGAATACTCCGAGCCATCCAACCCGACCAGCAAGGATTTCAACATGGGACCAGTTCCTCAAACCGCAACATCCCGTCCGGGCCGCTCAGGAACCCAGGTGCTTTTTGGCAAATTCCAGGAAGATCTGCCAGTCGTCCGCCTTCATCTCGTGTTTGCCGGGCCGCTCCCAGTATCCCAACCGGCCCGCGGACAGTTTGCCCAGCGGGGGTTTGGCGAAATCCGCCAAACCCTGGACGCCCAGCAGCCTGTAGACCGGATCGGCCGCCTGCAGGATGGTGAACTGTCCATCGGGGTTGGCCCATTGGTCGTCCGAGGCGTTGGGGAAAAGCACCGGGCGCGGCGCAATGAGAGCGGCCATGGCATGCTGGTCAAAAGGCAGCGCCTGCGTGCGGTCGTTAAATTCCTTGAAACGGCTGTTGAACCAGTGCGGGAAAACCGTGTTGATGCGTTTGACCGATTCTCCCACCGTGCCCCGGACCGGAGCGGTGCCACCGCATCCAGCCTGCAGCGGAATGGACATAGCGATCCGCTCATCGAGAGCGGCGGCCAGGTACACGGTTTTACCCAACCGTGAATGCCCCACAGCGATGATCCGCCGGGAGTCGATGGCGGGATCCTGAACCAGAACATCCACCATCCGGCTGAACGCCCATGCCCAGAGGGAAATCGTCCCCCATTTCTCTGGAGTGTGTTTTTCCACATCCCGGATCCAGGGTTGCAGACCGCCGCGCTGTTCCTTCACATCGGGATCGACCTCGTTGGCCTGAAAAACGGCCAGTCCGAAGCCCGCCTCGAGGATCATCTCCGGGTTCCACACATTCGCCGCTGTGCCGCGGCTGGCCTCGGTGGCACGGTTTCCATCCACGCCGGGATACTTGTCATACTGCCAGCAGGTGGCCAGGCGCACACCTTGGTCCTTGGTGATGGATTGGTTGCCTGTGAAGCTGATCCCCAAAAAAACGGGGACCGGCTTCTTCTGTTCGGCCCTTTCCCTGGGCAACAGCACCAGCAAATGGATGGGAGGAGCCTGGGGGTCGAAGCGGACCGCGAATTCGCGCAGCCACGCCTTGCCACCCAGGGCGGACTTGTTTTCGTGGATGGGCAAGGCCAGCGGGTTCACCTTCAAGGCGGGCAGGTTCCCGTATTCGTAGTGCTGGATCAGCGCTGCCAATTCAGGCCGCCTTTTGGCGCGCCAGGCGACCTGGGAACCGATTTTGACGCCATCCAGGCAGACAAGAGGATCGGGGTAGCCCGGTAGCGTCGGCAAATCCGCAGGTTTGGGAAACGACATGGGATCAATTCCGAGCAGGAAACCACACACCGCCAACATGGGAACGGGGAATGACATGGCGTGGTCCAACAGGTACGGCAGAGGCGGGAATGATCTTGGAAGGATTGGATCGTGGCCCGAAACCCTTGTCAGATTTACCTTTTAAACACTTTAGCCAGAAACCGGACCGAAAAGAAGCAGCCAGGAACCTGACCCCGGGCGCTTCCCAACTTGACTTGGGGGACCTTTTCGACTATTTTATGAATTGATGAAACACAAAAGCACCCGTGGTGCCGCCAAAACCAAGGCAAGCGCCCCGGCAGACCGACCCGCCGCCACCGACCATGGCTGTCAGGCGCACACGCACGCCCCTGGCCGTTTGAGCGAACTGGCCAAGCTGGCCGCGAAACCGCAGGCCCTCGACCGGGCCGCTCGGCTTTTTTTCGCCCTGGGGGATGAGGCCCGCCTGCGCCTGCTGGTGCTGCTGGAAGGCGGCGAACGCTGCGTGGGGGAGCTGGTCGAGGTGCTGGGGGAGAAGTTCTCCACCGTGTCGCAGCGGCTCAGACTGCTGCGTTCGGAGGGATTGGTGGTGCGCAGGCGGGATGGCAACCACCTGCACTATGCGCTGGCAGACCGGCATGTGGCGGTACTGCTCCGCAACGCCCTGGATCACGCCGCTGAACTGGCTTCGGGTCCGCCTGAGCCCGAAGACCTGGATGACGGCAAAGAAGTGTCGGACGGTTGAACGGAAAAGTTTTCCATCCAAAGAAGGGAGTTTTGACCATGGCTTGCCAGAACCACAACCACCAACACGGCAAATCCTGCGGCCACACCGCTGTGCAGCATGGCGATCATGTGGACTATCTGCACGACGGCCACCTGCATCATCCAACCACCACCGGGGTGGAAGAGCACACGCTCGAAGTGAGCGCCGAGAATCCGGCCGCCTGCACTTCGGGCCACGCCTGCGAGGGCCATGATCAGGGCCACCGCCACGGCCCCGATTGCGGCCATGAGGCTGTTCCCCATGGCGACCATGTCGACTACCTGGTGAAAGGCCACCTGCACCACCAGCACGGCGACCACTGCGACAACCACGGGCCGGTGAAGACGGCCTGACCGGCTTCCCGGCATTGTTCCTGATTCGCAAATTGCCCTAAATTCCATCGCAAGCAGCCGCCCAGTGACTTCACCGGGCGGCTGCCTTCATTTTCTGGGCTTAAAAATTAGCGGATTTTTCATAGATTCGGCTAGCTAAATCTCCTACACTCCTCAATAGTTTTCATTTTTCTCATCTTTATTTAAACAGTGGAGGTCTGATCATGATTCGACGATCGAATCGCTCCGCATTCACTTTAATTGAACTGTTGGTGGTGATCGCCATCATTGCCGTGCTGGTAGGACTGCTGGTCCCTGCCGTTCAAAAGGTCCGGGCGGCGGCGGCCCGCATGCAATGCTCGAACAACCTCAAGCAAATGGGGTTGGCCATGCACAATTATGAAAGCACGAACGGAATTTTCTGTCCGGGCTGGGGACCCGTCCCCTTCAAAACCGGAACCCAGGCGGCTCCCGTGATCAGCGGTGAAGGCCGGGCGGGGTCCAGCCGCGCCACCCCGCAGGTCCTCCTTCTGCCATACATTGAGCAAACCGCCAAACTGAACCAGTGGGACCTGGAGTTTGATGTCAACGGTTCAGCGGTCAACGGCCCTGCCCGAACAGGATCCATGCCCATTTACAAATGCCCCTCGGACACCTCGCGGGAAACCTACTTCGATGCCGGGGTGCAGAACTACTTCGGGAACAATGGCATCACCGCCGACCAACGCGATAACAATCCGTCATTGGCCGGCATTTTCAATGTAACCATTGACCTGACGAGCCCCGCCGCAACCGCAAACGGCCAACGCTCGAACTGGCAAAAGCTGGTAAGTTCCGTGCGCATCGGCGACATCACGGACGGAACCAGCAACACCTGCGCCTTCAGCGAGGTGATGCGGTCCGGAATCCCCTACAACGCTCCCTCGGGCATCCGTGACAATCGTTCGGTGATTATCAGCAGTTCCAACACGGGCTGGAACGCCACCAACGGCACCACCATCCCCATGTGCATGGATGGGAGCAACTGGAGCAGCACCATCAAATACATGGGGCACCAGTATTACAGGAACCTGCCCTCCAACTACATCTACACCCACACGCTGCCCCCCAACTGGAACCGGATCGTGAACGGGGGCACCCAGCGTTACAACTGTGGGGACACCTCCTTTGCCCGCATGCACATCGCCGCCTCCAGTTACCACACCGGTGGGGTGAACGCTTGCATGGCTGACGGATCTGTCCGGTTTGTCAGTGACGGCATCAACTTCACCACCTGGCGAGCCATGGGGACCAGGGCAGGTGGCGAGGTGGTGTCTGAATAAGTCGTTTTTCGGGAGAATGGTGATGATTCGCCCCACAGCCTTCGCGTTTTTGTTATCGATTCTTGTCGGTTGCGGGGGGAACTCCTCCAACCCGGCGGGTGCCGGGCCGGACAAGGCTTCGGAGCTACAGGATGTCGGCACAATGCTTCAGTTGGCGGGCGGAGCCAAACCGGCTTCCAAATTGGCAGACCTTGCCAAGCTGGAAGGCAACTTTCCCGTGGCCTTTGCCGCCATCAAATCCGGCGAAATCGTCGTGAACTGGGGGGTGAAAATCCCCGGTGAAGGGGACATGGCCTCCGCCCCGGCGGATGTCATCGCCTACGAGAAGAAAGCGGCCACCGAAGGGGGCGTGGTGCTTTACCTCAACGGCAAGACGGCCAAATTGACTTCTAATCAATTCAAGGCGGCGAAAATGGCCAAATAATCCATTCCGACCCCCAATTCCTGGCAGGGCCCCCGTAAAAATGGGGGCCCTGTTTTTTTGAACCAACAACCCAAATTGACCAGCCGGTCAGGAAAGATGATCATGGTGTCTCTCGTTTAGAGATATCGATAAAAGTGACCCATTGCCCAGGCAAAAATTTCATGTGTTTCCACCCCAGGTTGGTTTCTGCCTTTTTGACTCTGGTTGTCGTGACCAACTTCACCGGATTCGCCTCAGGCCAATCCATCCCACCTGCGTTCTCGGCTTACTTCACGACCGATCCGGTGCCCGAGATCAAAATCACCCTTTCCGAAGCGAGCCTGAAAGCCCTGCGGGAAAAGCAGCGCGAATTCACGGTGTGCAACCTGACCGAAAATGGCAAGGTGTGGCCGGACATGGCCATCAAACTGAAGGGGGCCGCCGGAAGTTTCCGTGGAATCGATGACCGCCCTGCCCTGACGCTGAACGCGGCGCGCCTGGTGAAGGGGCGCGAATTCCACGGCATGCGCAAGTTCCACCTGAACAATTCGGTCCAAGATGGGACATTCCTTCATGAGTTCATTGGGTCGGAATTGTTCCGGCAAGCCGGGTGCCCGGCTGTCCGGGTGGGTTGGGCCCGATTGAAGATCAACGACCGCGACATGGGGCTGTATGTCCTGAAAGAGGGATTTGACCAAACCTTCCTGGGGCGGTCCTTCGCCAACCCGAAGGGCAACCTGTACGACGGCGGCTTTTGCCAGGATCTGGATGCCGCCTTGGAACTGGATGAAGGCCCAGACGCCAAGGAGGCGAATCCTCCTCGCAAGGACCTTCAAGCCGTGGTGGCCGCCTGCCGTGAGCAGGACACCAGCAAACGAAAAGCGGCCCTCGAAAAGCTGGTCGATCTGGACGCGCTATACACCTTCATGGCGATTGAACTGATGCTGTGCCACTGGGACGGCTACACCGGCAACAGGAACAATTACCGGGTGTATTTCGATCCCGCCAACGCTGGGAAAATGCGATTCCTTCCCCACGGTATGGACCAGTTGCTGGGCGATATGAATTTCCCCATCTGGGGTGATCCGCCCGCCATGGTGCCCGCAGCCATTATGAAATTCCCCGAGACTCGCCGGGCCTACCGCGAACGCCTGATCAAACTCCGGCCCCTGTTTGACGAGAAAAACACCGCCGCCATCATCGACAAGGCGATGGCGCGGCTGGGGCCGGCCGCGAAGGCACAGGGTGGTGAGAACCTGCTGCGCCAGCACACCGAACTGGCCCAGCAGATGAAAAACCGATTGAAAGAGCGGGCGACAAGCCTGAACCGGCTGATCAAGGAAATCCCCCAGCCCCCCGACCCGCTGGGTTTTGATGCCGCGGGTGTGGCCAGGTTGAATCCGGGCAACTGGTTCCCCCAAAAGGTGACCGAGGACGCGCGGATTGTCCGCTTGGAAAGTGGCGGGTTTCTGGAAATTGCCGTCGGCCCATCCAAGGATTGCATCGCCTCCTGGCGCAACAAGGTCCTGCTGACGAAGGGCACTTACCGTCTGGAAATGCGTTTGAAGGTGGAAGGATTCACGGGGGGCGAGGATGGCTCAGCCCTGCGTGTTTCCGGTAGCCGTGACAGCACCAAAACCGCCGGCAATTTCGACTGGAAAACCGTGACCCACGAGTTCACCGTGGCCGCGGACAGTCAGGAAATCGTGCTGGTGGCCGAGTACCGTTCCAACGCCGGGCGCTTGCTCATCGATCCGCAAGCCCGTATCGTCCGAGTGAAATAACGGCCTATTTGCCTCCTGGAGCCACCCGATGAGCCTTTCCTGTCTGCCGCTTGCTTGTGTCGCGCTGCTTGCGTCTTTTTCGCCGGCCATTCAGCAATCGGCCGACCCGGTCGCGCTGCGGGAACGGGACCTGATTTATGGCCGCAAATACGGCATGTCCCTCACCATGGACCGGTTCGTGCCCAAATCACCCAACGGCAAGGCGGTTATTCTGGTCATCTCGGGAGGCTGGTTCAGCTCTCCGGAAGCCCTGTCGATTGATTTTGTCAAACCAATGTGCCGGGCCGGTTACCAGGTCTTCGCGGTGGCCCACGGTAGCCAGCCACGCTTCACCATCCCGGAAATTCTCGATGACATGCACCGCGCCACGCGGTGGATTCGCGCCAACGCCAAACGGTTCCAGATCGACCCGGACAACCTGGGCATCTATGGCGGTTCCGCCGGAGGGCATTTGTCGCTGATGTTGGGCATGGTGCACCGGCCTGGCGACCCCAAGGCAAAAGACCCGGTGGACCGCCAGCCTTCAGGGGTGCAGGCGGTCGGCTGTTTCTTCCCACCCACCGATTTTCTGAACTGGTCCAAGCCAGACGAGGTGATGCTGGGCAAGCCGCATATCCTCCCGAACATCCCCCCCGCCTTTGATTTCCACAGGCAGGATCCCAAGACCGGGCAGTTCATCACCATCACCGACCAGGCCGAGCGGGAAAAGATCGGCAAGGCAATCTCGCCCATCACCCATGTGGGCCCCAAATCTGCCCCGGTGCAATTGGTACAGGGGACCAATGACCTGCTGGTTCCCGATTTCCAGGCCCGCATTTTCGAGACAGCGATGAAGAAGGCTGGGATTCCCTGCGACCTCATCATCAAGGAAGGGGGCGGCCACGGCTGGCAGGGCATGGACAAGGATGTCGACAACTTCGCGAAATTCTTCGACAAGCACCTGGGTGTGGAGAAGGCGGCAGCCGGGAATGCCCCCGAGAAAAAGCAGAAGGACTGAGCAGACCTGCCTAGCAGGGAGAAAGCTCGGTGCTCGAGCCGAAATATAGGGTCTTTTGTCGATCCGTTTCCTACAACCGGCACACCAACCAATCCACCACCCGCTGTTCGGCCCAACTGAGGGGCGATTTGGTCCGGCCAAAATATCCCAGGTGCCCGCCCCCGGCTGTGAGTTCCAGATGCAGGTGGGTCGGGTGCTTTTGGGTGCGAGCCAGCTCGGCCAAGGGATCTATGGTGACTACCGGATCATCCGCAGACGCGACTATCAACGCGGGGATGGGCATATCCACCAGGCGGTGGGCGGTGGCGTTTTCGCTGTAGTACTCCTCGCTGGAGGCGTAGCCATTCAGGGGAGCGGTCACCATGTCGTCGAATAACCGCAAGGTGCCCCGTTTGGGCAGCTCGATCTGGGGAAGGTCGGGAAAGAGTTGGCGGCGTTTGTGCCAGTCGTTTCGCAAATCCTTGTAAAAAACCCGGTCATATATACGAAAGCGGCCGCTGCAAACCCGCCGCACACAGGCCAAAGGATCGACAGGCGGGCACACCGCCGCCACCGCCATCAGTTGGGGCAATGCAGGCCCCCCCGCCTCAAGGGCCAACTTCAGCGCGATATTGCCACCCAGGGAAAAACCCACCACCGCCAGCGGGGATTCACCCGAGTTGGCGAGAAACGCCTGGGCGGCATGGAGGATGTCCCTGGAACGCCCGACATGGTACAGCTTGCGGGCCAACGCAAAGCCATCCCCGGCACCGCGCAGGTCCACACGCCCCACACGCCAGCCGCGTTGAAACAATTCCGAGGCCACGCGGACCACATGGGATGATTTGTTGGATCCGGTCAACCCGTGCAGCAACAGGACACAGGGATCCCCCTGTTTCCAGATTTCCGGTGTGGATACATGCACCAGAAGGCGGTCGCCATCCCCCAGGTCCACCACCAACGGGTCAGCCGGCGGCGCTGCGACTCGGTCACGCCGGTAGTATCCATAAAGCGTCTGGAGGTGTCCGCCCCGCAGAAACCAGGGATTGGTGAATGATCGAAGATCAGCCGGAAAAGAGGCTGGCTGGGCGGGGCTTTCATTTTCCAGCGGTGGCATTGTGTGGCCTACTTGCCATGCCCTAGCAGGTAACCTGATAAAAGTTACTGGTGAGAAAGTTTACACCACACTTTTACCCCATGCCGGGCCCGGGAACACACTCGTGACGCAAGTGAAGCCCATGCTTGAAGATACGCTACTTTGGCCCGCCGAATGGGAACAGCACAAGGCCACTTGGCTGGCCTGGCCGCACCAAAAAGCGGACTGGCCAGGCAAATTCGCGCCCATCCCCTGGGTATGGGGCGAGATCGTGCGGTGGATTTCGCGGGTGGAGACCGTGCGCCTGTTGGTTCCATCGGGTCAAACCGAATCGGTACGCACCCTTCTCAACGATGTGCAGGCTGACCTGAAGCAGGTCGAACTACTCGAATTGCCCACAGACCGGGTGTGGCTACGGGACTCGGGTGGTCAAACCGTTCGGGTGGCAGGTGGCGGGCGCGCCCTGGTGCGCTGGAAATTCAACGCCTGGGCCAAATACCGCAACCACAAGAAAGATGCCGAGGTGGCCGGATTTATGGCCAAACATCTTGGCCTGGAGGAAGTGCAGGCCTTGGACCCTGCCAAGGGCGCGAAGCCGGTGGTTCTGGAGGGGGGCTCCATCGACGCCGATGGCGAGGGCACGCTGCTCACCACCGAGGAGTGCCTGCTCAGCGAAGTGCAGCAGCGCAATAAAAACCTGGACCGGGCGGGATACGAGGCCGTTTTCCGCCGTTATTTGGGAATCCGGCACACCATCTGGCTGGACAAGGGGATTGTGGGGGATGACACCCACGGGCACGTGGATGACCTGGCCCGTTTCGTGGGCCCCGCACGGGTGGTCTGCGCCCGCGAGCCGAACAAGGCAGACCCCAACCACGCCCTGCTGGAATTGAATATCCGCCGCCTGCAAGAGGCCCGGGACGCTCAGGGACGGAAGCTGGAAGTGATTGATCTGCCCATGCCCGAACCGGTGGTGTTCCAGGGCCAGCGCCTGCCGGCAAGCTACGCCAACTTCTACATAGCCAACGACCTGGTGCTGGTACCGACCTTCAATGACCCGGCGGACCAGCGTGCCCTTGGCATCCTTGCCGAACAGTTCCCCGGCCGCAAAGTGGTGGGGATTCACGCGGTTGACCTGGTCTGGGGGCTGGGCACCCTGCACTGCCTCAGCCAGCAGGAATCGGCTGCTTGACCAAGCGGTCGTAGGCTGGTCCACCTGTACCGGTTGTGCCATTTGGCAAAGCCTTGCGTTTTGGCGGGGCAGCCCCCTACCACCGAACCAGATGACCCAGTTGGCAATGGTCGCGCAGCGGGCATGACCAGCCCGCACGGAACCCCCCTCAAGGTTGAGGCGGTGCCGGAGCATCAGGAACTTTTACCCCGTCATCACCCGCCGCCAAACCCGCCGATACCTCCTGTGGCGCATGCAAGCGCATGGAGCGTGAACCGGATCCCCATCCGGTTCCGCCCCACACCGGAGGATTGACACCATGTCTCACCCACTGCCCCGCTTGGGCGCCTTGCTGCTGGCGTTGGCCGGCGCGTTGGCCCCCACCTCATCCGCCAGGGCATCGCACTGCGGAGCCGGAAGCTATTCCGTCTGCTCCGAGGTCTGCGGTGATCCCTGCTCGTTCAGCAAGGTGTGCATGGTTTTCCGTCCCCGTTATCAACTGGTGTGGGACACGGTGGTCGAAAAGCGCTGGCAGACCTGTTACCAGACCGTCACCGAAACCGTGCTGAAGGATGTGCAGCGCACCTGCTGGCAGGTGGAGGAGCAGACCTGCATGCGTCCGCGCACCCGCACGGTCTGCAAGACGGTGGAAGAAACCTTCATGAAGCCGGTGCAGACGACCTGCTACAAGGACTGCGAGTACACCGTTCGCCGCCCGATCACCCGGGTGATCCAGAAGCCGGTCACCGAAACCTGCTCGTACCCGGTGACCGAGGTCTGTTACCGCGATTGCGAATACACCGTCTGCCGCAAGATTCCGGAGACCACGATCCGCGAGGTGCGCGAGGTGCGCCATCGTCCTGTTCGCGAGGTGACCACGCGCGTGGTGAGCGGCCAAGTGCCAGGCTGCGTGCGTGAGCAGGAAGTGCGCGAGGTGTGCGAGACCCGGTGCGTGCCGGTGTGCGAGACGGTGATCAAGGAGTGCCAGTATGTGGTGCGACGGAGGGTGTGCGAGGACGCCGTACGTACCGTGATGTGCAACGAATGGCGCACCGAGACCGAGACACGCTTCAAGAAAGTCTGCCGGGTGGAAAAGGTGCCGGTGAGCTGCTGCAAGCCGGTCGAACGCAAGCGGGTGGAATGGGTGACGGAGCGTTACTGCGTGCCGGGCAGGAAAATGGTCACCTGGCAGCGCGACCCCGCCTCGTTCAGCTTCGACCCCTGCACCATGAAGGGCGCCTGCGACCCGGGCCGGCTGGTCAAATGCGAGGTCCAGTGCCCCGACGAGATCCGTTGCCGCCGCGTGCCGCGCGTGGTCACCTGCTGCGAGATGGTGCCCGTGACACGGTATGAGCGCCATGTCATCGAGGAAGAGGTGCCCTACACCGTTTGCCGCAAGGTGAGGGTGCAGGTGTGCAAACAGGTCCCGGTGAAGGTGGCCCGGCTGGTGGAGGAGGTTTGCACCAAGCAGGTTCCCATGACGGTGCGCCGCATGGTTCCCGAAACCTTCACCCGCCAGGTGGTGGTAAACAAGGTGCGCCAGGTCCGCGGGGCCTATGTGGACAAGAAGGGCGTCGGCCATCCCAACCCGTTTTTGGGCCGCAGGTTCGTGGAGGGAGCCTGCTGGGAGAAGACCCTGACCTGCGTGAAAAAGCGTATCGTCTCCGAGGAAACAGTGCGTCAGGTGCCCTGCGTGAACTACCGGGTCGTGATGGAAAAAAGGGTCAAGCAAATCCCCTACACCGTGTGCCGCATGGAACAACGCACCAAGACCCGGATGGTGAACTGCAAGGTGACCGAGGTGGTGGAGGAAACCAAGACCCGCCGCATCCCCTACACCGTGTGCAACCTGGTGCCCTGCAGCCGCACCCGGGTGGTGAAGGAGAAGGTGTGCGAGATGGTGCCCTACACCGTGAAGGTGCCGGTGCCTGTCACCTACACCGAGCAGATCGAGTGCGTGGTGAAGAAACGCGTGCCGGTGTGCGTGGAAAAGGACGTGTGCGTGCGGAAGCTGCGCCTGGACCCGGTGTGCCAAGACCCTTGTCTGAAGGGCTTGATGCACCGGGTGCAACCGGCTGACCCGGCCCGCGGGTACCAGGCGCCCCAGGGAGCTCAGGCCCCCTACGCGCAGGCTCCCAAGGGCCAGTCCCCCATCCGGCAGGCCCCCATCACCAAGTTGTCTTTCACCCAGACGCAATAACGCTTGGCGCACCTTTGAATGCAGCGTTTTCCCCCTCCCAGACCGGAGGGGGAAAGCCTTTTCAAGCTGCTGCAAACCCGTTGACCAACAGAACAAACGCCGGGACAATGTGCTATCAAAGGATTAGATGTCGTTTAACGGGTGATGGCATGTCCCAGCCCGCCCGGAAAGTTGTTTGGAGCAGATCACCTTGTCCCAATCCCCTTCCCTTGCCCCGCCCGGAGTTGGCTCCGTCGGCGGAGCCGCCTGGATAGGTCCCTGGCTGAAATTGTGGCTGCCGGTACTGGTTTGTCTACCTTTGGCCGGCATTTTCATGCTTGGCCTGCTGAATCGGCCCGATTATGAGTTTTTCCCGCTGCATCTGGGAGCCGTGGGCCTGCTGATGTACCTGCGCTCGCAGGACCTGGGTGAACTCACGCCCAGCGACAAGCCCCAACTGAACTGGCTCTTTTGGATTTGGTGGCTTGCGGTGGTGGGTTGTTCCGTCCTGGCGCTGGAGCGTTTCAGCTTTCTGCTGGCGATTGCCGGGCTGGTGCTGGTGACCCTGCGGCTGGGAGGCAGACGGTTGCTGAAGGCCTGGTGGCCCTGCGCGCTGCTGCTGTTATGGATGGTGCCGCCCCCCTTCGGCATTCTCGATTGGCTGGTCCAGCGCCTGCAGGGTCTGGCGGTGCGGGCCTCGCACCACCTGTTGATGCTGGGGGGCATATTGCATGGCATTTCCGGCCATACCTTGTATCTGCCCAACCAATCGCTTTTTGTGTCCGAGGCGTGCAGCGGTGTGCGGTCGCTGGTGACCCTGGGCGCTTTTTCTTCCATCTGGTCCTTGTTCCTCAACCGCGGCTGGATCCATGGCCTTTTGCTGGTCATGCTGTCGATGGGTTGGGTGTTGGTTCTCAACGCGCTGCGGATTTTCGTGATCACCTGGGCCGCCACCCACAACATTGATCTGCTGAACGGTTGGCCCCACACTGCAATCGGGCTGGTGATGTTCGCCCTGGGCGTGGGCCTGATCGGTTCCACCGACGCGCTTTTGAGCCTGATCCGTTCGGTGGTCCGCACCCTGCTGCCGGAAAGGCGGAAAACCCTGGGCACGCTGGCCGGTAATGCCGCTGCCGCCCATCCCACGACCTGGCCGGGGGCCGAATCGATCGGTTGGGGCCCCATCCGGACGGCGGCGCTCATCGGCGTGCTGGTGCTGCAGGTGGTGGCAGCGGGCATGGTGCTGTTCCATGACCGGGTGCCATGGCAGGCCGGCAGCCACCTGCCCCTGCTGGAGGGTGTGATGCCCCAGCAGGTGGCCGGCTGGAAAAATGAATTCGGGCCGAAGCAGCAGCAGTCACAAGGCATGCTGGCTTTGGATGTGGTGTCGCAGCAGTGGGTTTTCACCAAGGGCCCCATCAAGGCCATCGTCAGCATGGATGACCATTTCCCCGGCTGGCATCCGCTGATGGACTGCTACGACTTCTCCGGCTGGAAGCGGCTGGCGGTTTGGGCGGAGGATCCGCCCACCGGCAAGCGGCACATCGCGGCTTACCAGAAATCACTCGACGAGAACGGCTTCCTGGTGTTCGGCCTGCTCAACCAGCACGGCGAATGGATCGGACGGCCCGAATTCCTGCTGCGGTACTGGTACACCTTTGTGAACCACATGAAGGGGGTCTGGCTTGGTTCGGATATCGGCGGAACCGAGGCCTTGACGCGGCAGGTTCAGGTGTTTGTGGAGTCCCCCTTCCCGCTGAGCAATGCAGCGCGCGAGGACGTGATGCGGCTGTTCGAGGGCGTGCGGGAGGTTCTTCAACCGCGACTTTGGCCGGAGGGCAAATAACCATGGCCAAGGCATCGCAAATCCGGCCGGCGAAGAAACCACCCAAGGGGACCAATCCCTGGTTCCCGCTGCTTGGGACCATGCTGGCGGCCACACCCGCCGTGGCGGTGGGCCTTCTGGGGGCCGCCGCGGTCACGCTGGACCGCATGGGCCCACCTGAGGTGAACTTCTACCGCACCCAGGCGGAGGCGGCCATCGGCAGGGGCGACCTGGAAGGGTATCGCCTGTGCCTGGAAACCATCAACCGTCTCGACCCGAGCAACCAGGCGGCCATGCTCAACCTGGCCCAAACCCTAGAAAAACTCGACAAGGGGGATGGCAAGAAGGAAAAAGCATCCGCCCTATGGGCCGCCCTGGCACCCTTGGACAAGCCGGGGTTCGGGCCCGCCCAACTGGAGCAGGTGAACCGCATCCTGAAAAAGGTGGCTGAAAATCCCCCCAAGGAAGCGGACCAGCAGCAGGCGGTCCAGAAGCTGCTGGAAATCCATTTGCGTCAGGGATTGACTGCCGACCCGGGCAACCCGGATCTGGCGATCATCCTGGCCGACCAGCTTTTGGCCGAGGAAAAGGCCGATGACGCCCTGAAGGTGCTGGAGACGGTCCCCGAAATCGTGCGCACGCCCGAAATCAAGTCCCGGCTCGCCGGCATCAACCTGGGCAAAGACAAGTTCAAGGCGCAGGAATACATCGCCGCAACGGGTGACCGCCTGATCACCCAGGCTAAGGCCGCGCCCACCAATTCGCGGTTGCAACGGGCCCTTGCCGACACCCAGTTAGTGCGCGGGGATCTGGCCGGCGCGGTGGTCACCTGGGCCCTGCTGCGGGAAAAAGCTGACTCCCAGTTGCGCCAAAACGAAGCCAGCAACCGGTTGATTCAGGTGCATGTGGAACGCATTGACCAGTTGCTGAAAGCGAAGGACCGCGACTTCAACGCCATCGCCGAGTTGATCAAAAGCGGGCTGGAGGTGGATCCGCGTTCCGGCCCCATCCTGCAACGGCTGGTGAAACTCGCGGACTTCACCGATGCTTCCCCGGCGGCTGAGGGTTCGGACAGCGCCAAAATGGAAGCAGCCCGGACGGGGGCCCGGGGCCGTTTGGAAAACATGCTGGCCAAGGGGGTGGCCCCCGATCTGATCCATATGCTGCTGGCGGTGGAATACCACGTGGCCCGGCGTGAGGCGCAGGCGCGCCTGCATTTCGACCTGGCGCACCGGGCCAATCCGAAAGATGCCGGCCTCGCCAACAACCTCGCCTGGTACCTGGCCAACACCAACCCGCGGGACCCGGAGCGCGCGCTGGTGCTGGTGAACGACGCACTCACCCGCCAACCCGGGAACGCCAGCTTCCTGGAAACCCGGGGCCAGATCCATGCGCAGATGGGTCAGGACCGCTCCGCCATCGCCGATCTGGAGGTGGCGCTGGGCGCGATGGGTTCGCGACGGGCGATCCACAACACCCTGGCCGCTTGCTACGAGAAGCAGGGCGAGTCGGAACTGGCCAAAAAGCACAAGGCGCTGGCTCAGGAGGCGAAGAAGTGACATCACCTTTTCGCGCCTGCAAACTTTGAAAACAAGCTGGGCGATTGCCACGGAAGACATACACCAGGGGGTGATTGTCTTTTGTCCCAGCGAGCCTTCGCATGTCCAATCTCCCAGGCCAACCTCCTGCAGACGCTTTATCTGAAGGCCTTTACGACCAGCTGTTAGACACGGCCCTAGCCTCACGTTTGGACCAGCTAGACATCCCCGGCTTGGCGCCCCTGATTGGAGAAATCGACCCGGGCGAAGCCCATTCCGTGCTCGCCCAGTACCTTGAAAGACTGATCCTGCGCGGCCTTTCCCAACACCGGGGAAAGGAGCAGGAAAAACAGCTAGCCGTGGCACAACGGATCATCGACCTGCTGCGAGGGGAATTGAACTCCCCGGAATTGTGCCCCAGCCG
>DKBS01000193.1:26514-27240 GCA_002451275.1 Planctomycetaceae bacterium UBA6894
CCCCGGAATTGTGCCCCAGCCTGAAGTCACCCCTGCAACGGCTTCTCGCGATTCACTCCAGCCAATCAAAGCCCGCGAGGCCTCATAGTCCGCTGGGCCGTTCCACCTTGATCACAGGTTCAAAATCAGACCTCAAATTGGGCATCGAGCTTTCCAACGAAATCCGCTCGGCGGAAAGCGTGGACATCCTTTGCTCTTTCATCCTTTGGAGCGGTTTGAGGATGATCCTCGACTCCCTCAGGGAACTGACAGCGCGAAAGCCCCTGGAATCCGGCCGACCACGCCTGCGTGTGATCACCACCAGCTACATGGGCAACACCGAAATCAGGGCGATGGAGGAACTGCTCCGTCTGCCGAACACGGAAACCAAAGTCAACTACGACACCAAGCACGGGAGACTGCATGCAAAGGCCTACCTGATCCACCGCCCCACGGGATTCGGCTCGGCCTACATCGGATCAGCCAACCTCTCCAAGTCAGCGCTTTCCGAGGGCCTGGAATGGACCACCAAGGTGAGCCAGTTTGAGCTCCCGCACCTTTGGGCGAAGGTGACCAACACCTTCGACGGTTATTGGCAGGATGCGGAATTTGAACACCTCACCCAGGAATGCCTTCCCAAACTGAAAAAGGTGCTCCAACTGGAAAGGCAGGGGGAGATTGGAGACAACCAACTTCTCTCCTTTGTCGATGTGCGCCCCCATCCGTTCCAGCAGGAAATCCTTGATG
>DKBS01000056.1:0-12407 GCA_002451275.1 Planctomycetaceae bacterium UBA6894
AATTTGAATAAGGACGATGCACTAGACAGGGTAAGGCCGGGCAAAAGAAGTTCATGGCTGCCGGAAAGGCCAAGCCTTTGCCGGGACTCCGCCAGATCTTCGGCGGAGATCTTTCCCTGGTGATACATCGAGCGGAAATCCGCCTCGGAGGGGTGCCCGAGGGAATTGAAGGCGAAAGCAGCCGGTTCACGGTCGTCCCCAGCGGCAGCGCTGCCGGTGGACTGGCCGGATGGGATGGTTTCCACCGGGATGCGTTCGGTCAAGGACCCCGCCGCTTTCCGGAGCGCGAGCAAAAGGGTGGAAGTATCCGGGGAAGCCCCGGCAATGGAATGGGGCAAGATCAGGTCGGGGCCTAGGCCAAGCATGGGTGTTGCCTTTCACGGGCAAGCGGGAAGGACCGCTGCTGCCGTGATGAATTTTTCGCCCGGGGGCCACACAGCCGCAATGAACAGTCGATTACAAGCGGGTAAGCAAATGACTTGGTTGCTTTTTATTCAGGCGCTGGCGGCAAAACATAAATGGATTTTCAGTTTGAGCCAGGAACCTTGCGCGTTCTTCAGCAGATGAATTACTCGGATTTTCTGCTTATTTTCAGGAACACGGCAATTTGACCAGCAGCCGGGCGCCGCCACCGGGACGGTTTTCCATGCGGATGGAGCCGCCGACCGCCTTGACGATGGCCCTGCAGATGCTGAGGCCGAGGCCCGAACCGATTTTGGGTTGCATGGGGAGATGGGCGGGATCGGTGCGGTTGAAACGATCAAAGACCTTTTCCAGGCTTTGTTCGGCCACACCGGGGCCGGTGTCTGCCACCTCCAATTCGACCCAGGCGGGGTGCAGGGGGGAATCGGGTTTGAGGGAACAATCGATACGGCCACCCGGTGGGGTGAATTTCAGCGCGTTGTCGAGCAGGTTGCTGAGGACCTGGCGCAGGCGGGCCGGTTCCCCGACGACCGTGAGGTGCGGGAGGCTGTCGAGGTGGAGGGTCACGCCCTTCTGCTCGGCGACGGGGGTAAACATCTCGACGGTCCGTTCCAGCACCTGGTCGATGCGGGCGGTGGCTCCCTGGCGGTGCAGCCTGCCGGCGTCCCCCTCTGCCAGCAGGAGCAAACTGTTCACCAGGCCCGCCAGGGACTCGACCTGCTCGAGCAGGTCCTGCATGAGCTCGCGGTATTCCTCGACAGGCCGATCCTTGTGGAGGGTGACCTCGAGGAGGGCGCGGACGGCGGCGAGGGGCGAACGGAGCTCGTGGGCGGCGTTGGCGACAAAGTCCCGCTGGCTGGAGGTGTAGGCGGCGAGGCGGTCGAGCATTTGATTGATGGTGACAGCGAGGCGGTCGAGTTCGTCGCCGATACCGCGCACGGGTAGTCGCTTGTCGAGGCTGGTGGCATCCAGGCCGCGGGCTGTGCCGAGCATGGCCGAAACCGGGCCCATGGCGCGGGCCGACAGAAACCAGCCGACCAGTGGTGAAACCACGGCGACGGCGAAGCCGCTGGCGAGGAACAAGCTCTGGATGCGGGCCAGGTCCTCCGCCAAAAAGTCGAGGTTGGAGCCAACCCGAATGCGCAGGGTGCCGGTGGTGGTTTGGACCACGCGGTAGCCCATGAGTTCCTGCTGGCCGTCCATCTGGTCGTCGAAGCCAAGAAGGGCACCCTCGGGCATTTCCCCGCCGGTGGCCACCAGGGAGCCTGACTGCCATACTTGCGCGAACCAGTGCTGCGCCTCGTGGCTGCTGGCCTTGCGGCGCAGTTCCTTTTCCAGTTCGCCGGGGTCGGGGTTGGCGGCCACGAACTGCTCGAGTTCGCGGCAGTCTTCCTGGAGCACCTGGTCGAGCTCGCGCTGCAGCAGCAACCGCATGCCTAGGTAGAGCAGCAGCAGCAAACCTGCCACCAGGACAACCAGGACCCCGGCGTTCCAGAAGGCCAGTTGGAAGCGGAGGGAACGGGTCAGGCGAAGGAATTTGCCGGGCATGGTTTCGGCTTCAGGCTGCCTTCAGCGCGTAGCCGCGGCCGCGGATGGTCTGGATGATCCCTTCCGCGCCCGCCTGGGAAAGCTTGTTGCGAAGGCGGTTGACATGGACCTCGATGACATTGGTCACGCCTTCCCACTCGCCTTCCCAGAGATGTTCGCAGAGCATCTTGCGGGTGACGACCTGGCCGGCGTTGCGCATGAGGATTTCGAGCAGGCTGAACTCGGTGGGGGTGAGCTCGACATGGTTGCCGGCGCAGGTGACCCGCCGGTTGGTGAGGTCGAGGCTGACCACACCGACGGCGAGGGTGGGGGCCGGGCGGTCGGCACTGCGGCGGCGAACGGCCTCGAGGCGGGCCAGCAACTCGGGGAAGGCGAACGGTTTCACCAGGTAATCATCGGCGCCTTCCCTCAGCCCAGCGACCCGGTCATCCACCGAGCCCAGGGCGGTGAGGACAACCACGGGGGTGCGCACACCGCGGGCCCGCAACTGGCGCAGGACATCGAGGCCGGCGATTTCGGGCAGCATGAGGTCCAGGACAATCGCATCGTGGCGTTGGCTGAGGCCCTCGTCCAGTCCGGCCTTGCCGTTCTTCGTCCAGGTGCAGGTATGGCCGGCATCCTCCAGACCGCGGGCGACGGCCTTGCCGATGACGAGGTCGTCCTCGACCAGGAGGATGCGCAAGGAGGCCGGTGACGCGGATTCCGGGTGATTTTCGACAGCTCCGCTCATAGGCCGAGTTCCTTTAACTGGCGGGGTTCAACCGGGGCGGGGGCACCGGTCATGAGGTCGCGGGCCCGCTGGTTTTTCGGGAAGGCGATGACATCGCGGATGTTGGCGGTTCCCACCATCAGCATGGCCCAACGGTCGATGCCCAGGGCGATGCCGCCGTGCGGGGGCGCGCCGAGCTTGAGGGCGTCGAGCAGGAAGCCGAACTTCTCGCGCGCCTGCGCGGGTTCAAGGCCGAGGACCTTGAAGACCTTCGCCTGGACATCGCTGGAATGGATGCGGATGCTGCCGCCGCCGCACTCGTAGCCGTTGATGACGAGGTCGTAGGCCCTGGCCTTCACCTTGCCCGGGTCGGAGTCGAGCAGGGGGATGTCCTCGACACGGGGGGACGTGAACGGGTGGTGGTTGCTGACCCAGCGGTTGGCTTCCTTGTCGAAGCCGAACGCGGGGAAATCGACGACCCACAGCGGCTTGAACTCACGCTCCTTGCCGGTCAGCAGGCCGAGCTGGTGGGCGAGGTGGACCCGAAGGTCGCCGAGGAGCTCGGCGGATTTCATGGGCTCGTCCGCGACGAACAGGAGCAGGTCGCCGGGCCGGGCATCCATGAGCCCCGGCAGGGAGGCGAGGGCTGTGGCGCCCAAGAATTTCTCGATGCCGCCGGTGAGCTTGCCCTCCTCGACCTTGAGCCAGGCCAGGCCCTTGCCGCCGGCCCGGGTGACCATCTCGGACAGTTTGCCGCCGGGCTTGAGCTCGGTGTTTGAAAAGCGGCCGGCGGCACCTTTGGCGTTGATGGCGCGGACGGCCCCGCCAGCCTCGGCGGCCTCGCGGAACACCTTGAACTCGGTTGTCGCCGCCCAGGCGGAGAGATCGACGAGCTCGAGGCCGAAGCGCAGGTCGGGCTTGTCGGAGCCGTAGCGGGTCATGGCCTCGTCGTAGCCCATGCGGGCCAGGGGAACCGGGACATCCACGCCCAGGACCTCGCGGAAGACCTCGGCCAGCAGGCCCTCGATGAGGCCGAGCACATCGTCCTGGTCTATAAAAGACATTTCCAGATCGAGTTGGGTGAATTCGGGCTGGCGGTCGGCGCGCAGGTCCTCGTCGCGCAGGCAGCGCGCGACCTGGTAGTAGCGGTCGAAGCCGGCGACCATGAGCAGTTGCTTGTAGAGCTGGGGTGACTGGGGCAGGGCGTACCAACTGCCGGGGTGGACGCGGCTGGGGACCAGGTAGTCGCGGGCACCCTCGGGGGTGCTGCGGCCCAGGAGGGGGGTCTCGACATCGACGAAGCCGCGCTGGTCGAGGTGGCGACGGATGACTGAGATCATGCGGTGGCGGAGCATCAGCGACTTCTGCAGGCTGGAACGGCGCAAGTCGAGCCAGCGGCTACCGAGGCGGATCTCCTCGCCAGCGAGTTCCTCGCCGGGGAACTCGGTCACCTCGAAGGGTGGGGTGGGGCTAGCGTTGAGCACCTCGATGGACTCGGCGAGAATCTCGACACTGCCGGTCGCGAGCTCGGTGTTTTCCTTGCCGGGAAGGCGCTTGCGGACCAGGCCGGTGACCGACAGGCACCATTCCCGGCCGGCCTGGTTGGCCTTCTGGAACAGCGCACCGGGGGCATCGGGACCGCTGGTTGCCTCAAAAACCACCTGTGTCACGCCGTAACGGTCGCGCAAATCGATGAAGACCTGGGAGTTGTAGGCGCGGGAGGTGTTCACCCAGCCGTTGAGGGTGACGCGTGATCCCTCGTGGCTGACCCGGATATCGCCGCAGGTGTGGGTACGCCGCCAATCCGCCATGCCAAACTCCGATGTCAAAAGCGCTCTGAAGGTAGCCGCGAGGTTTCAGGGCCGATCCGGCCCAGGATTTATCCGCGCCGGGGCCCGGGGGATTTCCCCCGAGCACTCCACACGCGCAGTCTGGACAAAGACTGATCCGGCAAAACAATCCTTATCAGGGATTGTATCAATGGGGCGGCTGGTTGTTTGGTACGCAAAATCAATCCGCGCGAGAGGTCACTAGATTGCTGCGGATATCGGTGCTAGACAGGTCCAACCTGAATTCTCCTTCAGGAATTTCCTCGAAAAGGCCGCGGGCACCTGGGATATCGGACAGGTCGGGTAGATCGGCCAAGGTGCGATACTCACCGGTTTCGGTGGCCCGACCGGCCACCAGAAAACGGCACCCCTGATCTTTCAGATTGCCCAACGCGGTGGCCAAGCCGGCGCGGGTTCCCCCGTAGAAGCGCGGTTGCACCACCCGGAGGGCGGTATCGATGCCCACCACAAAGGTGGCGCCGGGCCAGGCTTTGGCCTTGGCCTCGAATGTTCCCAAACGGCTGACCACCACGGCCATAAGGCGGCCGAATGCCTCCATCCGCGAGAGCATCTGGCTGGCGGCTAGGTCTGGCTTGTCGGGGTTGGTGAGGGTGAGTTCAAAAACCGCCTGGAGGCCGGTACGTTTCTGGGCCACGCGTGCCAAATGCACATGTCCGGCATGGAGCGGGTTGAATGACCCGGAAATAACCAGACCGGGAGCGGGGCTGTCGCTAATGCGGCCATCGGCGTGGATGTGGCACCACTCGCGCGTGCCGGCCAGTGTTTCGCCCAGGGCATTGGGCGGCTCATCGGGTTCGGGTACCAAGCCCGGGTCGGTTTGCTGGAGCATCAGGCGAAGCAGGTGGGCCGAGACCAGGAGTTCCTGGTCCTGGCGCACGCCACCGTGCCCCATATTCGCCGTGAAGCACCGGGCGGTGAGGCCATCGCAGAGAGCCAGATGGGCCCGGTCGGACCCCCTGCGGGGTGGCAGGGTTGCCAGGGCCGCGGTGCAAGCGACACCAAGGCACGCGGCTTTTTGATTGGCCGGGGCGAGACGACGGGCCCGGTACCAGGCCTGCCAAGCCAGCAGGCGGGCGGTTTGCACGGAACAGAGGGAGTCAGGCAGGGAGCCGAGGTATGTTGCCAGGGATTCCCGCGAGTAGGGGATTTGCGCGTCCAGCACCACCCGTGAGGAACCGGGTTGGCTCAGCAGTGAGGCGATGGCGGAGGAGGCGGCCCCAGCCACCACCATGGCTACAGGCGGACTTTGGGCCACCACGCGGGAGGCCAGCGTGTTCAAATCGGGCGGAAGGTCCATGGAGATCAGCCCCGTTCTCAGTTACCCGGGGCCGGGGGAAGAGTGGATTCCGCTTCCTGCAGATAGCGGCAGAATTCGTGGGGCGATTCCAAGCCCCGAACGGTATCGAGAAACCCTTCCAGCCTGACAAGGCGGGCGATGCGCGTGAGCACCTGCAAGTGGGTGGCATCGTCACGGCAGGCGACCAAGAAGAAAAGGTCGGTGGGCTGGTTGTCCGGTGAACCGAACTGCATGGGGGAGGCCAGACGGGCAAAGGCCAGCACCGATTCACCCAGTTCCGCCTTGAGCCGGCGGCTGGGGTGGGGGATGGCGATGCCGCCTGGCTGGGCGGTGCTGCCGCGCTCTTCCCGCTCACGCAGGCTTTCGAGCAGCGCGACCGGATCCCATACCTGCCAGGATTGCTCGGCCAGGGCCGCGAGTTCCCGCAGGAGCGAAGCCCGGGTGCCCGCGCGCAGGTTCAGGCTGACGCAGGCGGGTGGAAGCAGTGCCGAGACCAAGGTGCTGGGTTCGCCGAATCCTGTTTCGGAGGAGTCCACCGCCACTTGCACGGCCTCGGTGAAGGTGAGACTTTCCACCTCCATGCGGCTGAGTTCCTCATCGGAATAGCCGGGAAGGTTGGTTTCGAGCCAGCGGGTGATTTCGGCCCGGGCAAAACGCCATTCACCGCCGACCTTCCTGCCGGGAAGGTCGCCTTGCAGAGCCAGCTTTTCCACCATGCGGGTGTCGCGCTGCAGGAACGCGGCCAGTTCGCGGATGGTGTAGGACTCTTTTTGCATGACGGTGACGGGTTTCCCAAATGGTTGAAAAAACAATCCCGGCGACAAAAAGCCGCCGGAGTCTTCATTATCGGCCAGAGTAGCCCCTCTGGACAAGGGCTTGGCAAGCTTTATCTGGGCATTTTTAAATACCCAGATTGCCTATCTGGTCACTTTGGGCCGGTGAGGCCAGGCAAAGCGAAGCCACGCCCATCCTTGAGCAGTTGGGTTTGGGCCTGGGTTTGCTGGCTGAGACCCCAGAGGCGAATGAAACCCTTGGCGGCCTCGTGGTCGAACTGGTCGCCGCGCTCGTAGGTGGCCAGTTTGTGGCTGTAGAGGCTGTGCTCGCTCTTGCGTCCGACCACGATGGCCTGACCCTTGAACAGCTTGAGCCTGACCTGGCCGCTGACAAAGCGCTGGTTGCTGGCCACAAAGGCGGCCAGATCCTGGTGAAAGCCGCTGAACCAGAGGCCGTTGTAGACCAGGTCGGCGTATTCCTGAGAGACCATGGTCTTGAACCGCTGGGCCTGTTTGCTGAGGCAGATCGATTCCAGCTCGCGGTGGGTGGTGTGGAGGATGACGGCGGCCGGGGCCTCGTAGAGTTCGCGGCTCTTGATGCCGACCAGGCGGTTTTCAACATGGTCGATGCGGCCGACCCCGTGCTCGCCACCCAGCTTGTTGAGGGTTTCGAGGAGGGCGACGCCGTCGATGGGTTTGCCATCGAGTGCGGTGGGGCGCCCCTGCTCGAAATCGATAGTGATTTCAGCGGGTTTGTCGGGAGCCTTGGCGGGGCTGACGGTCCAGCCGAAAGCCTCCTCGGGGGGTTCGGTCCAGGGATCCTCGAGCACGCCGGCCTCGCAGGACCGGCCGAACAGATTGATATCGAGGCTGTAGGGGCTTTTCACCGTTGCTTCGACGGGGATTTTGTGCTTGGTGGCGTATTCGAGGGCATCATCACGGGTCATCTTCCACTCGCGGACGGGGGCGATGACCTTGAGGTCAGGGGCCAGGGTCTGGAAGGTGACATCAAAGCGGACCTGGTCATTACCCTTGCCCGTGCAGCCGTGGGCGACCGCGACCGCGCCGTGGTCGCGTGCGGCGTCGACCATCAATTTGGCGATCAGCGGTCGGCCGAGGGCGGTGGCGAGGGGGTATTTACCTTCGTACAGGGCGCCGGCCATGAGGGCCGGGAAGACGAAGTGATCGACGAAGAGGGCGCGGGCGTCCATGGTGACGGCATCGACCGCGCCGGTGGCCAAGGCCTTTTTCTTCACGCGGTCGAGATCGCGCACCTCGCCGAGGTCAACCGTGAAGGTGACGACATCCAGGTCGTATTTTTCCTTGATCCAGGGCACCATGACCGAGGTATCGAGCCCGCCGGAATAGGCGAGAACTACCTTGCCTTTTGAGCCGCCTTTTTTCGCCTTCGTATCCTTATCGGTAGTAGTCATGCGCGTGTGTGTGTCCTTGGGGTGGTCTGAGGCTCCAGGAGGCCGAATCACCCTGATTCAGGCGGTCCCTTCGCGGAAACCCACTAGGGGGAAGGATAGATGACAGGGCGGGGGCTGGCCAAGGCGCTCACCTTTGTGTTGCCCCCAAGGCTGCTGCAGACCATGGTCCGCCAGGCCCTGGAGGAATGTCCCAGTGAATGCTGCGGGCTGCTGGCGGGAAGGCGCCAGCCGTGGGGTTGGGCCGCCGAGGATGTATTCCCGCTGGTGAATGAACTGAAAAGCGCGACGCGTTTCCGGTCGGAACCGCGCAGCCTGTTATCCGCCCTGCGCTTGATCGAACACAGGGGTTTGGATGTGGTGGGGATTTACCATTCCCACCCGATGACCGAGGCCATACCGAGCATGACCGATCTGGCGTGGCGCTGGGCGGATGGGGTGGCGGATTTGATCATTTCCCTAGCCGAGGAAGCCCCGGTGGTGCGGGCCTGGAGTTTGGGGGAACGGGATTTTGAAGAATTGCAGCTGACAATCGCCCAAACGGCGGACGAAGTAGGTTGACGCTGCTTGCCTTGGGCCCCGCGAAGGTTACCCTGAACCGATCTTTCGCACCTGCTTGCCTGGCGTTTGCCGCTTGCGGGTTGCCCTTTTTTACGGAGCAAGCGATGGCAGTCCTTTCCTCCTTGGCTTTGGCAACCGCCTGCGCCCTGCTGATGCAAAACAAGCCGGAACCCTACACCCTCGGCAAGGATTCCCAGGTGCAGGAGGGGGTGCCTCTGGGGACGGTGCAGAAATTCGAGCACACCAGCAAGGTGTTCGCGGGCACCCGACGCAATGGTTGGTTGTACCTTCCGGCGGAGGCGGAAAAGGCCGGCCCATTGTGCGTGATGATTTTCCAGGATGGCGAGTGGTACCAGCAAAAGAACGGGGATTATCGTGTGCCGGTGGTGCTGGACAACCTGATGCACCAGAAAAAAATCCCTCCCATGGCTGCGGTCTTCATCAATCCGGGCGTGTTTGAAGACAAGGGGGGTGACGGCAAGCCGCGGAGCAACCGGAGCTTTGAGTACGACACTCTTTCGCCGCAGTACGCCGAATTCCTGGAGAAGGAAATCCTTCCATTGGCCGCTGAAAAAGCGGCGGAAAGCAAGGCGAAACTGCGCACCGATTCGGCGGGCAGGGGGATTTGCGGTATCAGTTCGGGCGGCATTTGCGCTTTCACCGCCGCATGGCAGCGACCGGACCTGTTCAGCAAGGTGCTGAGCCATGTGGGCAGTTTCACCAATATCCGCGGCGGGGATGTATACCCGGGGTTGATCCGCAAAACCGCAAAGAAGCCGATCCGTGTGTTTTTGCAGGCAGGAGCCAACGACCTGGACAACCAGCACGGCCACTGGCCGTTGGCCAACCAGCAGATGGCCGCGGCGCTGCGTTTCGCGAAGTATGACTACCGCTTTGAGATGGGTGTGGGCGGGCACAACGGCAAGCATGGCGGGGCCATACTGCCTGAGTCGCTGGTCTGGCTGTGGCGGGAAACCCCCGCTGCCGCCACGGCCAATTGAGCTGATTCTCCGCCAACAGCCACCAACCCCAAGCTGCGTCCCGCTTTTACCATCGAATTACACGGACTTGCGCTCATGAGGTCTTGGGCCCGTGCAGGCTTGTATTGGCCTGTTTGGAATGTTGTGTCCGAAAACGGCAAATTTATCCAGACCCTCTATTTTTACTGACCGGCTTTTCATCCCAAAGCTGCTGGTGTGTGAATATTTCCCAATCTTTTTGATGCGAAAACCTTGCTCATGGGAGACAGGCGGCCTAACGTGTCCATATGTCCGATCCTTCCGGTTGTGACGGTTGTGCGGGCAAAATGACTAGGAAAGTCCTTAACTCTCCCTGAATGGAGCACCACATGAACGCAAAGAAAATGGCCGGCTGGGTACTGTCGTTGGCAGCTGGCGCCTTGTTTGTTGGCAACGCCAGCGCCTTTGGTAAGCGGAACAAAGGTTGCGATACCGCCCCTGCTTGCGCACCCGCTCCCGCCGCTGCCTGCGCTCCGGCTCCCGCCTGCGCACCTGCCACCAAGCTGGTGACTGTGACCGAGTACAAGAAAGTTCCGGTTGAGAAGGTTGTCACCGTTCGCGAGATCAAATCCGTTCCTGTCAAGGAAACCCGTGAAATCACCACCTACAGCACCAAAAAAGTCACTGAGCAGGTGCCTGTGACCAAGTGCGTTGACAAAGGGCACTACGAGTGCCGTGAAGTGGTGGTGGGCCAACGCTCCCATCGTGTCCCCGTAACCACCAAGTATGCTTGTGGCAATTGTGTTACTCGCTGCGAGAGGGTGTGCGAGCCTGTAACCCGCACCCAAAAAGTCTGGGTTCCCAATGTTGTGAAGGAAACTTCCATGGCAACCGTGACCCGTTGTATCAGCGTTCCCGAAAAAAAGACTGTGGAAGTGACCACGTGCAAAAAAGTAGCTGAAGAGAAAAAGGTAACGGTTTGTGCCTACGAGTGCGTGCCTGTGACCGTGACCAAGGAAGTTGCCTGCGACACCGGCCGTCGTCGCATCTGCCGCTAATTACCTTTGTAATTAGTTAGGTCTCATTTTTGAAAACAGGCCCCCGGGTGACCGGGGGTCTGTTTTTTTGTTCCCGGATCGAGATTGGTCCGTCCTTTTCTGTGGAGCAAACCTTTCACCCGGCAATATCGTCAAAGTTGGAAGGCTGCAGAAAATGGTTTCAAATAAACTGGGATGTTTGCAAAGTTTAAAAAGTTTGAAATGACGAGGTAAGATAAAGAGACAAAATATACTGGTGCGCATGAATTTTGTATGCGCCGGGCGGAGGTTGATCCATGGGTTGGTTTATGCCCAAAAGTTTTCGCAGCAGGCAGCGCGCTGGCGGGATGGAATCCCGAACGACCGCCCTTTCCAGAGTTCTTCCGGTGGTGGAGAAGCTGGAGGACCGTACCGCTCCGGCGGTGGCGCTTTTCAGCGGCGGGTTGTTGAGCATTGAAACCAATGCCAATGAGGTGCTGACACTGCAAAACGGCGCTTCTGTAGGCAGCCAATTGAATCTGGTATCGAATCAGGCCATTGATTACTCCGCTTTGCCCGCGGGAATGGTTGCTGCCGGTTCCACCTCCACCAACGCCACCTTCAACTTGGACCTGGTTGGCAGTGATGTGAACCGGTTGTTGGTGAATTACGGGGCCACGGCCGGAACCTCGGTCAGCCTTGCCGATTTCAAACCCATTTCCACGCTGGATGTAGCCGTCCAAGATTCCGCGGGGGCGACCGGCAACCAACTGCAGATCTCCAAGGTGTTTGACCTCAGCGCGGCGAGCAGCAACTTCAGCGTGGATGTGGATGGCGCAGCAGTCAGCTTGACGGGGCCAACGGCTTCGGTAAAAACGGGCAAAGGCACGATCCAGATAGTCAGTGGGTTGGCGGGCGGCAATTTGCTGGTCAATTCCAGCGCGTCTCCCCAACTGGATGGTGGTACTATCGTTTTGGATTTTCAGGGGGCCATTGGCGGCCTTGCCAGTCCCCTGAAGGTGAAAGTTGCATCGGCAGGCACCCTACAAGTGACGACGCTGGATGCTCCCGCCAATCTGCAGGCGGTTGGGTCGGTGAAAATCGGCAAGCTGGATTTGGGAACCGGCACGGCGACCCTGCGGGGGGCCTACACCTCGGTGGCCAACGCCATCGGTGACGGCACCACGCTGAACATGGCCCTGAATTCATTGCTCATCCTGGGCGGCCAGGACACCATCGGAGGGCTGTCGGGCCCGGGACAGGTTTCGGTGGGTGTCAACACCCTCACCCTGGCCCTGAACGGAAACCGGACATTCGACGGGATTTTGAGCGGGACTGGCGCCCTGAATATTTCAGGTGGCGCCATCCAGACCATGACGGGGGCCAGCACCTTCAGCGGTAGCGTCTCGATCGGTGCCACCAGCGGTTTGGTTGTTGGTTCCGGAACCGCCGGAACATTGCCGGCCGCGACCATCCAGAATGATGGCACCCTCACCTTTTCGCGCAGTGACACGCTGGATATCGCCAGCCAAATCAGTGGGACCGGTTCTGTCACATATACCGGGGGCGGGTCATTCGGGGTCGGTGTCCCGAGCAGCTATACCGGTGGAACCAGTGTCTCGGGCGCCAGCGCGTTGATCGTGAAAAACAGTGGTGCCCTGGGAGCCGTTTCCAATGCCGTTTCCGTGGGAAGTGGCAGTTCCCTGGTGCTGGATGGTTCAGCGGGCAACCTGACGATCGGCAACCCTGTGCAGGTGCAGGGGCAAGGAAAATCCCCCTATGGAGCCTTGCACAACCAGGCTGGAAACAACCGAATGACCGGGGTGTTGACCCTTGCCGGG
>DKBS01000056.1:12736-24125 GCA_002451275.1 Planctomycetaceae bacterium UBA6894
ACTTGGTCCTGTCCAAACAATCGGCATCCAGCACCAACTATGTGGTTCAGGACGGGACCCTGACTATCCGGGTGTCCGGTGCCGGCGGGACTGGTTCCATCGAAGTGCTGGCTGGAGCCGGGCTGGTCCTGGACGGGGCTTCCGGGTCCGTTTCCCTGACAAATTCTTTGATCCTCAATGGCGCTGGTCCGGCCGGGTCGGGAGCCCTGGCAAGCATCGCTGGAAACAACACTGTTTCCGGATCTGTGATGCTGGATTCCAGCTCCCTGATGTCCGTTGCCACAGGCACCAGCCTGACCCTGGCAGGCGGATTGAATGAATCGGCCAGCGGCCGTTCCCTGACCTATGCCGGAACCGGGACCCTGGCTTTGGCCGGAACCGGGACCTATTCGGGTGGCACCACCATCCAAAGCGGAATTCTGGCGATCCAGGCGGACAACGCCGCCGGAACGGGATTGATTGATGTCCAGTTCGGTGGATCCCTGAAACTGGAAAGCGGGTCCCAAATCAGCAACCAGATTGTTGTTGCTGGCACAGGGGTGGGTGGGAATGGGGCAATCCAGGCATCCGGCACTGGGAACGTTTTGGCCGGGGCTATCCAATTGGTGGGCAACACGACGATTGGTTTGCTGACGCCGTCCACCAGCCTGTTTGTAGACGGGGTGATCAGCGAGGCCGCCGCAGGAAAGGGCTTGTCCGTTTCCGGTCCCGACGGTTCTGAAGTGATCCTGACGGCGGTCAACACCTACACCGGCGTGACCAGCATTTCCGGAGCCGCTTTGGTTTTGGGGGACGGCAACCTGAATGGCTCGGTCGCCTCTTCGTCAATCGTGTTGAGCAACAATGGCGGGTTGGCGGTCAATCGGACCGATGGGCCAGCCACACCTTATGACCTGCAGGCGGTCATCTCCGGGGATGGCGGATTTGCCGTGTACGGTGGCAATGTGCTGTTGAGCGGTGCCAACACCTACACCGGGGAAACCCAGGTTTTCGCTGGAACATCGCTGGTGGTCGGATCCACCGGGACCATCGCCAGTTCGAGCCTGATCAACGTCCTGGGCAATCTGGAATTCCAGCAAACCGGCGTGGTTTCCCTTGCCGGCCAACTGGAAGGCAATGCCCCAGGGGTGATCCAATTTGGCGCTGGCGGTTCTTACACAGTTCAAAAGGATGGTGACTTTGCAGGACTCATCCAGGTGGATTCCGCCACCACCTTGACCATGAACGGGGATATTCCCGCCACTGTGAACCTGGATGGCATCCTGAATGGTACAGGCACTATCGGGCAAATCCTGGCGGCTCCTGGATCGACCCTGAAGCCCGGTGTGACGGGGGCAGGTGTATTGACCACCACAACCCTGAGCTTCACCGGAACGGGTAGCGATTTCGTTGTGGGCGTCCGCGACGATGGTAGCAACCTGGTCAGCAGCACGCTGGCCCTTTCTGGTGGTAGCGAGGTCGACCTGAAGGACACGGAGTTGGTGATTCAATCCACGCTTCCCTTAACCAGCGTGGGCACAGTCCTATACCTGATGGATTTCACCGGCGGCGGATCGGTCCAAAGCGGCACCTACTTCACCAACGCGCAAGGCGCGCAGATCGGGCAGGGCGATGCTGTCCAAATTGCCTCCGGGTTGAGTGGGACCCTGTTGTACAATTTCGGGCCGGACGGCAACGATGTGGTGTTGCTGATCGCCCAGAACTATAGCACCTTCACCTACAATGCGGCCGCCGGGACACTGGAACTGGAACTGGGCCAGGACACCAACCTGAACGCGTTTGACGGTTCGGGCAGCGATGTTTTCCAGCTCATCCAAGCGGCGGCCACCCAGGTGATCTGGGTCCAGTTCGGTGGTGATGCAGCTCCCAGCGGAAGCACCCCAAGCCAACTGGTGATCCAGCCCGGTTTGTCCGGGGATGTAACGATTCGCCAAAGGAGTGGTGTGGCCACCGGCACCAACCAGGTTTCGTTCACCGGATTGAGTCTGCCGGGCGGGTTGACGGTCAGCCTGGACCAAGGTGCGGTGAACGGGATTCAGGTTGGGACTGGTGGCTTAACCGTGGGTGGTAATCTGGCCCTGGAAACAACCCAAGGCTCCATCAGCCAGACGGGTGATTTGAAAGCCGGTTTGATGGCCGACCTGGTGGCCGGTCAGGACATCCTGCTGGCCCGAGCTGGCAATGATTTCGGGGGCAACGTCAACGCCACCGCGGCCGGAAAGTTGCAACTGGCGGATTCGGGTAACCTTTCCACCGGAACACTTCAGGCGGTCACCGTCGGTTTGGTATCCACTGGCAACCTGATCTTGGGCAACACCACCGCCACGGACTTGACCCTGCAATCCGGCGGCGCGATTTCCCAAACGGTTGGCACCCAGATCAGCAGTTCGGGTTTGATGACCATGGTGGCAAGCGGCGTGGCTGGTTTGGGGAACACCGGTAACAATTTTGCGAATGTGGCGGTCCAGCAGGCCGGCGATCTGGTTTTGGTGGACCAGAATACATTCACGCTGACGGAGGCAAGCAAACTGACAGGTGACTTGGACCTCGAAGCGGCCAGTGGGGATCTGGTGGTTTCCGTCCCGGGCAGCTCCATTGTTGCCACCGGCACTATCCTTCTTGCGACCCAGAATGCCAACCGTGTTGTGGTTTCCGGCAACAACGGTCTGTCCCTTGCATCCGCCACGGGCGATGTAGTGATCGATTCCGGTTTACTGGAAGTTCAGGGCAAAACCCTCTCTGTTGTGGGTGCCGGCAGCATCTTATTACCAAGGACGACCCTGCAAAACAGCTCGGGTTCGGCCTCCATTCGGATTGAAGGCAGCAATGCGGAGCTTTCCGGTGACCTTGTCGCCACCGGGTCCGCGGGCGCCTCATTCGAGGTTCAGGCAAACCCAATCGTTATTGGAAGCGGATTGACCCTTGAAGCCAACGATTCATCCCAGGCGGGTAACGAGAGCATCCTGCTCGACGGGGATGTGACGACCATGGTGGCCACGCCCGACCTGCAACTGAATGCCAGGCAAATCCAGATCACCGGAATGGTCGGGTCTGTTGGCGCGCCTTTGGGCGATTTGGTCCTGAACGGGGGAACTCAGTTGGGCGGGGCCATCGTCCTGGACGGTTCCTTGGTCCTGAATGATGTGGCGTCGACAACTCCCAACGTGTTCCAGGGCTCCATCCAGGCGGCGGCACTGGGGGTGACCTCCAGCGTGAGCCCGCTAGTTTTTTCAGGCCTGGTGGATCTTGAAGGCGCGGCCACTTTTTCCGCAATCAGTAGCCAAGGGGTTCAGTTCGCCGCTAAATTGAGAGCGGCGTCCCTTACCTTCAACAGTTCGTCCGGGCCCTATCCCGTCACCTTGTTGGGCGGAGCGGATATCTCGGGTGCCAAAACAGCGGCCCTGTTCAGCAACGGCGGGGTTACCCGTTTGGGGGATGGTGGAACAGACCGTTTCCACTTCGCCGGTGGGCTGGTCCAGAACGGGGCCACCGCGGCAATCCAGGCTGTAGGGACCATTTTGACCAACGGCACACCTGTCAGCCTGGTCCGTTTGACCGTGGACGGCTTACCCCTGGCGATCGATACCACGGGCGGTTCCAGCGCCCCGGCCGCCATCACCATCCAGGGACCCGGACAGGTGGCACCCGGTTTGACCCTGAAGGGCTCGACCAACACCTTCAACGGTAATTCCATCCTCTCGGCGGGGTCGGTCAACTCGCCAACAGGCACGCTTCAAATCGGAGCCGGTTCATCCGGTTTCATGTTGGGCGGGGCGGAACCTGGAACAGGGTACACGCAGTTCAGGACCTCCGGCGGGGTCTCGCTCACCGACACCAAATTGGTGGCCGATTTGGGGAACTACGCCCCCTTGGTGGGGACCGTTTTCACCCTGGTGGAGAACACGGGTAGTTCTGCGGTTTCGGGGACCTTCCTGGGATTGCCCGAGGGTGCAACCTTTTTGGCAGGTGGCAAAAGTTTTGTCATCAGTTATGTGGGAGGGGCCGGTGGCAATGACATCACCCTGCGGGTGGTTCGTGATGTGCCGGTGCCGGACGGCCCCGTGGTGGCCCAACCGTTCAACCTGGAACCCGGCAGCCTGGTGGCCGGGATCGGGCGAGGTCAGGTGCGCATCGACTGGTACCAGAACGACCTGCCGCAAAGCCAGGTGATCACGCCCTTCCCCTTCTACACCGGTTCGGTGAACCTGGCGACGGTGGACCGGTCCGGTGACGGGGTTGCCGACGCGGTGGTGGCGATGGTTGCCACGGGCGGAGCGCCTTCGGTGGTTGTGATTGATGCCGCCTCGGGCAGGGTGGCGAACAGCTTTTACGCGTTTGCCCCACAGTTCCTGGGAGGTGGTACCGTCGCTGGCGGTGTGGTGAACCTGAATGGTGCCGTGACATCCGTGATCGCGGTGGGAGCAGGAGCGGGCGCGGAGCCATCCGTCTCGGTGTTTGACGCGATCTCGGGCGAGTTCATTCAGGCGTTTTACGCCTACGCGAAGCAATATATCGGGGGTGTGGCAGTCGCCTTCACCGCGCCGGACGCGCAACAGAACTCGCTGATTATCGCGGCAAGTTCCATCAACTCGCATGTGACCTTGTTTGACCTGAACACGGCCCAGCAAGCCGTGGCCAGCTTCTATGCCTTCTCCCCTTCCCCGGTCTGGCAACCCATCAGCGTGGCGGGTGGTGTGTTCACCGGCGCCGACAACAAACCGTTCCAGGCGATTGTGGTGGGGGCGGCGAGTGGCTGGCCAAGTTCGGTGGCGGTCTTCGATATCCGGGGGTTGGCGCAAAAAGTGTTTTACGCCTTCAACCCGGCCTTCCAGGGCGGGGTGCGGGTTGGGGTGGGTGATGTCAACCGGGATGGCCGGTTGGAGGTCCTTGCCGGTTCGGGCCCCGGTTCCACCGGAACCCTGAATGTCTTTGATTACAACACTCTGAGCCTGCTGGATGCCTTGTTTATTTCGGACACCACCCAAGGAGTGACTTTGGGGAGCAACCTAACGGTCTAATAGCCGGAGGGTTTCCATAGATCCAAGGCCAGTCCGTTCCGGAGACCATCCGGGGCCGGACTGGCTGTAATTTTAAATACAATTTTATCAATTATATTGTATTTCAATAAAAATAAAATAAACGCAAAAATAATTGTTGATCTGGAAATCATAATTGGTACTAATGTCATAATTGAAACTCCCGCATAGGGAATAGTCTGGGTATTCCAGCTGTGAAAATCCCTGATTTTAGGAGGTTTTTGCTGCTAGCGACACCTTGGGAATTCTGTACGCTAATAGGAAGTTTGGGAATATTAGGAAAAGGTGTTGTCTCCGGCATAAACCCCGATCCAAGCGATCCAAGGCGACTCGAGGTGGCTCATGAGCTGGTTTTTTCCACGGTGGCGGAAGGGTTTTGGCAAGCCAGTTCAAACCTTGGGTAACCGGAAAAAGGATCGCTTGCTGGCCGTTGAGGCATTGGAGAGTCGGGTGACGCCGGCTGACCTGACCTATGCGTCCGGGATTTTGTTCCTGAACCTTGCCGGGTCGGAAACGTCCCTAGTGTCCAATGCCGATTCCAGCGGGACCAAGCTGTCCCTGCAAATGGCTATTGGTCAGACCTTGGATGTCTCCAAATTGCCCGCGAGCATGGTGTCCAGCTCTACCCCCGGATCGGCTGTCATCCAACTTGATTTGGGCGGTGCGGACGATGTGACGGTTTTCACTGCGAACTACGGGAAGACGGTTTCCAATATCGTGACGCTGGGCGACATCAAGCCGGCCGCGGCGCTTGAAATCCGCCTGAACGATGACTCTTCCGGAACCAACACGGCCACCATTGCCGGCACCGTGGACCTGAGCGCGAAGAATTCGAGCTTTCTGACCACCAGCGCCAAGGTTGGGGAAACCGGTTACGCACAGGGTTTGACGATCCAGCTTTACGGTCAAGTCAACGCGGGCACCGGGGATATCCGTCTGGCATCCAAATTGTCCGGCCCGGGTGTTTCAAACCTGGAGGTCAGCAGCCCGTTGTCTCCCGACCTGAAGGCGACCAACATCACGATCGAGGTTGCCGGGTCGATCGGTTTTGACAAGAGCGGAACCGCCCAGCCCCTCGAGGTCCAGGCTTCCGGCCTGATCAGCGTGAAAACGACGGACAGTCCGGCGCAGCTGAGCAGCATCAGCGGGCCGAACACCTTCCGCCTGGTGGAATTGGGTACCGGGACCGCCACCCTTTTAGGTGAATTCAAGACCAACGGTGTGGATGTCATCGGCAATGCCACCACGGTCAACCTGACCGCGGGGTCCAAGCTGACCCTCGGTGGCAACGATACTATAAGGACTTTGGTCAATCCTGCCGGCCAAACCACGGGCATCATGGATCTGGGAGCCTCCAACGGTTTCACGCTGACTCTGGATACCCGCGAGTTCAAGACCTTCGGCGGTGTGATCGCGGGGGGATCCACCGGTAAACTGGTGGTGGGTGGCTCCGGGACCCAGGAGTTGACCAACGCCAACACCTACGCCGGTGGGACTGCGGTTCAAACCGGGGCGACCCTGCAATTGGCCAGCACTTCGGCAGCGGGCACCGGGGAGATCACGGTCTCCAATGGCGCCACCTTGAACCTGAAGGGCAACATCGCGCCAGCCAACAAGGTGACCATCACCGGAACCGGCGTGGGGTCCGCCACGCTCGGCGCAGTCAGAAACCTATCCGACAGCAACAGCCTTGCAGGCACCCTGGTGATTTCTGGGAATTCCCTGGTGACGGTGCCCGCCGGCAACCTGTCCTTGGGCTCAGTGACCCTGAACGGCAACCTGACAACCTACACCGAGACCGGGTCGGTACTAACCCTCAATGGGATTGTGAGCAAGGGTGCCGGAGGCGAGGGGATCAAGACCACCGGCAAGGGGTCGGTGTTCATCACCAAAGCGAACACCTACGACGGTGGAACCCAGATCACCGAGGGGACGACCACGATCCAGAACGAGGCTGCGCTGGGGACCGGTGGGGCCTTGGTTTCCAGCGGCGCCAGCCTGATCATTCAGGGTGGGACATTCAACATTGCCAACGACCTGACGATCAACGGGACCGGATTCGGCGGCATCGGTGCCATCCAGAGCCTGTCAGGAACCAACACCCTGAAAGGTAAGCTGCTGGTGGATACGGCTTCCCTGGTGACGGTGAAAGCTGGCGCTTTAACCATTTCAGGCGCAGTCACTCTGAACGGAGATCTGACCATCCAGGCGGAGGCCGGGACCAACGCGACCGTATCCAGCGTGATTGACGACGGTGCGAAGACTTTTGGTGTGAACACCGCCGGATCCGGAATCGTGACCCTGCTCAATGCCAACCTGTATGACGGGCCCACACAGGTGGGGACCGGTAGCACCTTAGTTCTGGGCGAGACCACAACCGGTACCATCACCAAGGGATCGATCGAATCACCAACCGTCGTCTTGACTGCCGCCAATTCCGCCTTCGTTTTCAACCGCTCGGACAAGGAGGCGACGCCCTTCGAATTCAGCCCGATCATCTCGGGCCCCGGGGCTGTGACGGTACAGACCGGAGCGGTGCGTTATATCACCACGCAGGAATACACAGGCAAGACCACGCTCAACACCGGCACCATCCTGGAGGTGGGCGACAAGACCACCAACGGTTGGTTAAGCCCGCTTTCCAACATCGTTGATAACGGCAAACTGGTGTTCCAACGCAATGACACGAAGACCATCGAGAATTTCATCTCGGGAAGCGGCACCGTGTGGTACCGTTCGACCGGCACCTTCACCGTCAAAAGTGACAACACCTACTCCGGTGGCACCACGGTGGAAACCGGGACCACGCTGATCTTGGCCGCGAACAACGCAGCGGGAACCGGATTGATCACGGTGCAGGACACTGCCGATCTGAGACTGGACGGCTCCTTCAAGGGATCGGTCACGGTGCCGAATTCTATCCAAGTCACCGGTCAGGGGCGGGACAACAAGGGATCGCTGCGGAATGTCACGGGGCCCAATACCTTCAGTGGCGCTGTGACCCTGGGATCCTCCATCTCCATCGGCACGGTACCCAGCACCCCCACGGTCAACAACGACCTGACCATGAGCGGTGTGATCACCGATGGGGTGAATGTGTTTGGTTTGACGGTGTTGGGCGAAGGTAGGCTAATCCTTACCAACGCCAACACATACGATGGGAACACCCTGGTATTCCAGGGAGACCTGGTTCTCAGGAACGGACAGGGAGCCGGGCAAAAGGGCACCATCCTGGTCTCGTCCGGGAACACCCTGTATTTGAATTCCCTGCCTGTCGGGTCGATGACCCTTTCCAACACCATCAACGTGGCGGGTGCCGGCCGCAACGGGGTTGGGGCCATCGTCAACGAGGCGGGTGACAACACCATCAACGGGAATGTCTACCTTAACGGCAACACGGTGGTGACCGCCAATCCGGCAACCACCCTGAATCTGATGAGCAGCCTGGATGATGATACCAATCTCTTTCAGCTCACCCTGCAGGGCGGTGGCACCATCGTGCTGGGCAAGGAAGGCCTGTACGACGGCGGCACCGTGATCAAGGCGGGAACCACCGGTATTTTGGCGGCCAACAACGCCGCAGGCGTGGGAAGCATCAAGGTGGAAAATGGCGCCACGCTCGGGTTGCGGGGCAGTTCCACCGGGATTTCCGCGGTGAACAATATCCAAGTGGGTGGAACCGGGGTGGGCGGCAAGGGCGCCATCCAGAACCTTTCGGGCAACAACCTGCTGACCGGGACCGGGCTATTGACTGCCAACACGCTGGTCAGCGTCGCCGGCGGTAGCAGGCTGGAATGGTCCGGAGTGGTGGATGATGGCAGTGCGACATTCGGTTTGACGGTTCAGGATGGCGGCAATCTGGTCTTATCCGCCAACAACACCTATGGCGGCAACACAACCATTGCAACAGCCACCACCCTGACCCTTGGATCTGGTGGAACGGTTGGGGCGTTGGCCTCGCCCCAGGTGTTGAATTCCGGGGTTTTGGCTTTTCAACGAATCGATCAGACCACCGCGCCTTTTGTGTTCAACCCGCTGGTTACCGGCACCGGGTCCGTGCAGGTAAAGTCTGGCGCTGTCCAGTTCACCAGCAACCAGTTGTACACCGGCGGAACCATCATCAATGCCGGCGGGACCCTGATCATCGGGGACGGTAAATTTTCCGGGTCAGTGTTAGGAGACATTCTGGACAACGGGGCTTTGCGGTACCGCCGTAGCGGGCCCAACCCTGTCATCATTGACGCGACCATCACAGGAACCGGCACGGTTGATTTTAAGGATACCGCCACTTATCGACTTATCCGGGCCAACAACTGGTCTGGCGTGACCACGATCGATTCTGGGGCGACCGTGGAAGTGGGTGACGGTACTGACAATAGCGTGGGTGCCATCAGCACCGGTTTTGGCCCCGCGGCCACCGGATCCATTTTGGTCAACGGGGCCCTGGTCTTCAACGCGGGGACTCCAGCCTCCAGTGGTTCCGACCGTTTTGTCAACCAGACACTTTCTGGAACCGGCAAGGTGACTTACCAGGCTGGCGGCCTGTATGTGGTCAGTGGGAACAACAGCTATACAGGCGGAACGACGATCAGCAACGCCGAGGCGATGCTGACCAGAGCGACAGGCGTTGGTACCGGTTTGGTGAAAATTCTGGCAGGTGGCACCCTGGGCCTTGATTCCCTAACGGCCATCAATCTTGCCAACAGTCTCGAAGTTACCGGGTTGGGTCAGCGGGGGGCTGGGGCACTTCGCAGCAAGTCGGGGGCCAATGAATTCTCGGGCACTGTTCTGCTCACCGGGGACACTAACCTAAGCAACCTGGCCAGCGATGCCGGGTCCCTGCTGTTTTCAAATATCATCAGCGGGGCCGGAAAGGCCCTGACCATCGCAGGGCCCCAGGGTGGGGTGACCTTCACGGCCAACAATACCTACTCGGGGACCACCACCATCGCGGCGGGAGCTTCTTTGACCTTGGGTGATGGGAAAGGCACCACAGGGTCCATCGGGTCTGCCAGCGTGGTCTTGAACACCAGCGGTACTTCCACCGCCCATTTGCTTTTCCACCGGACTGATCTGCAAAGCAACCCCTTCCGTTTCGGGGCCGCCATCAGCGGTAGTGGAGCGGTGGACATTCTGACCGGTGCGGTCATTTTCACGGGCAACAACACTTTCACCGGGTTGACCACCATTGATCCCGGCGCCACGCTGATCATCGGCGACGGGTCGGCCAATGGAACCATCACCTCCAATATCCTCAACAACGGCCTGTTGATTTTTGATGTCACCTTGGCAAGTCAAACGCTTCCAGGCGTGGTCATTCCCGGAACGATTTCAGGCATCGGAGATGTGACCTTCCGGAAAACGGGTCCCTACACGCTGATAGCGGACAATCCTTACTCGGGTCTTACGACCATTCAGACAGGTGCCACCGTGCAAGTGGGCAATGGCGGTTCCACCGGCAGCCTGACTGGCGACATCGTCAATGACGGCGTGCTGATCTTCAACCGTTCCTCGGATTTGGCAATCGGTCAAAAGATCACCAGCACCGGTGTGGCTGGCGCTGTCCAGTTCAAGGGTGGCGCCGTTTTCACGGTGACCAACGACAACTCCTGGGATCTGGGGACCACGGTTTCCGGCAACACCACGGTGGTGATGGCGTCCAACACGGCCCTGGGCGCGGGATTGATCACGGTTGCCAGTGGTTCCAGCCTGGTCCTTTCGGGTTCCCAGTCCCTGACGGTTGCCAACGCCATCAACGTGGGCGGGGCCGGTGTACTTGCGAAGGGGGCAATCCAGAATCAGGCCAACAGCAACACTCTCACGGGCCCAGTCGGGCTCACGGCTGACACTTTGATTGGTCTGCAGAGCGGCAACACGCTGAAAACCACCGGCGTTGTTTCCGGCGGTTTCGGGTTGGCGCTTTCCGGATCCGGGACGCTGCTCACAACGGCTGCCAATAGCTATGCGGGGACCACGACGATTGGTTCCGGAACCGTCCTGCAACTGGGGGAAAACACGGCGACTGGATCGCTAGCCACTTCCGCCATCATCGACAACGGCGCGCTGGTCTTCAACAGGACTGACGCTATCGGCAGCCCGTATCCGGTCAACGCACCCATTTCGGGAACCGGAACGGTGACTGTGCAAACCGGCGCGGTTCAGTTCAACGCCACCAACACCTACACCGGTGACACCACCATCACTGCCGCCGGAACCTTGATCGTTGGCAATGGTGGCACCAGTGGCTGGATCTATCAGTACGGCTTTGCCGGAAATATCCGCAACGACAATGAATTGATCTTCCAGCGATCCGATGGCACCTTGGGCAGCCCGCTGCAGGTCAATGCCTTGAT
>DKBS01000056.1:24444-27384 GCA_002451275.1 Planctomycetaceae bacterium UBA6894
CCTGGGCGGCACTTTCATTGAGCCCTCCACCGGTCTCATCCTGGCCCATGACACTGCGGCCGGTGCCGGTGACATCCTGGTGGCCAACACCGCAGCCCTCCTCTTGGCAGGGGACTTGGATGTCGCCAACAACATCACTGGGGGAGGGACAGGGTTGGTGGGCAACCCCGGTTTCCTGCAGACCCTGTCCGGATCCAGTGTGGTGGGAGGGCAGATCACCCTGGCCCGGGATTCCATCATCCGGAATCTGCCAGGCAGCAGCCTGAGGGTGGAGGGGGCAATCACCGACGGCCCCGACGCCTTTAAGTTGTATGTGTCAGGTGGCGGCCGTCTGGAGTTGCCGGGTGCGAACACTTACGACGGTGGGACGATCATTTCGGCGGGCGTGGTGATGCTCGGCACCAGCGGGTCCGCGGGCAGCGGCAAAATTGTGCTTCAATCCGGCAGCCAACTGGAACTGGACAGCTTGGCCGCTTTCACCTTGGCAAACGCCGTTGAAACAGCGGGCACGATCCGTTCGCTGGGGGCCGACCACACCTTGGATGGACCGGTCGTACTGACCGGCAACATCCTTTTTGTCCAGGATGGCAACACCTTCACGATTTCGGGATCAATTGCGGATGGCACCGGCAGATACGGTGTTTCCTCCCAGGGGCCTGGTGTCTTGCGACTGGATGGCACCAACAGTTTTGACGGCGACACCCGGGTCCTTTCGGGAACCGTGGTCCTGTCCAACAATCAGTCGGCTGGAAGCGGTGTGGGTGCCGTGGTGGTATCCCAAGGGGCCACCGCGTTGTTAGAAGGAGACGGCCTGAAGATCCCGAACCCGTGGCAATTGTCCGGCACCCTCGCCAACACCGGAGGAACCAATACCGTTTTCGGATTGGTCACCCTGCCTGCCAACGCGTTGGTGGACGCCAAGCCCGGTTCCACCCTCCGGATGACCGGGGTGGTAACCGACGGAAGCGTCTCTTCCAGCCTCACCAGTGTGGGCATGGGTGTCTTGCACCTTTCGGGTACCAACAACTTCGACGGCGGACTGAATGTTTTCGCTGGAACCACGGTCCTGGGAAGCTCGACAGCCGCCGGGTCAGGCCTGGTCACCGTCATTTCCGGGACCACCCTCAAGCTGGAGGGTAGCGGCCTGGTGGTGGGCAACCCGATCCAGGTGTCCGGCAAGGGTTTTAATTCTACGGGCGCCCTGTCCAACACGGGTGGCCTGAACACTCTGGCGGGCCAAATCACCCTGGAGGGTGACACCTCCGTTTACCTGGATACCAGCCTGAGTGTCAGCAAAGGTATCCAGGAAACTGTCCCGAGCAGATTCTCCATTTTTGGGGACAGCCAGATCACCCTGCGCGGGACAAACACCTACACCGGGAACACCTTTGTCCAAAATTCGGCGACCCTGGAAGTGGGAGACGGAAACCAGGGCGGATCGTTGCTGTCCCCGGTCGTGGATGTGGAAAAAGGTGGAACAATCGCGTTCAATCGCAGTGGCCCGTTTGCCATTGGCCAGGTGTTTACCGGAGACGGAGCGGTAGAATTGCGGTCCAGCGGAATTTACTCTCTGGATAGTGATAGTTCTTCGTTCACAGGTGAACTAGCCATCCTTTCGACCGCGACCGCATCGGTTGGAGCCGACTGGGGTGCGACCACCGTGCTTGCAATGGGAACGCTGTCCGGTGATGGGCGAGTCCTGGAGGTGAACACCTTTCAAGGCTCGAGACTGTTGCCCGGACCCGGAGCCCGGGCCCAACTGGCAATGGAGCGACTGAACCCGACGGGCGGATCTGGTTCCGCGGTTTTCGAGATCTATGGCGATCGTAGCCCGGTGACCAACACCGCGCTGGTCGGGGCCATGGATGCCAGTGCCTTCAATTTGGCCGGACTGCGCTTGGTGGTGAACACCCCCGCCGGATTGGCCGAACCTTTCTTTGCTCAAAAGCTGATCGAGAACGGTCCGGGGGCCACCGTAACCGGGATGTTTGTCGATGCCTTGGGCAATCCCATCCCTGACGGGTCGCCTGTAGCCCTTGGCAATTCCGGCAAGGTGGCTTACATCGACTACGATTTCGGCCCCGACGGGAACGATGTGGCCCTGCTGATGGACCCTAACCTCGTCTACAGTCTTTACACCTACGACCAGGCTGCGGGGACCCTGAATATTCAGCTTGGGCAAAACCTGAACCTGCAGGTGGAGGGAGACTCCTCCACCGGATTGTTCCTGTCCCTGACCGACAATCTGACGGGAAGGTCCATTGGCTGGGTGCAGGAGGGTGGAGACCCTGAGGCGGATGGCAGCACTATCACCACCGCCAGATTCCTGATGCCGAACCTGACCGCCCTGACCATCACACAGTTGCAGGCTGTGCAGGGCGGTTCCAACACCGTGACCTTCGGGAACACCACCCTGGGCTTTGTGAATCCCGCACAGGATGCCGGGCTGGCAGTGGATCTTCCGCTGGCGACGGGCAACGTCTGGTTCAACGGGTCGGTTGGCAGCACCATCGATGGCATCGCCAGTTTTTCCGCCGCCAACGGGGTGGTTGGAACCACCGGGGTGGACCCGGTCACCCACCAGACAATGTCCCACCCGGTCACTTTTACCCAGGCGGTGACCATAGATGCGGGTGGAACTGTTGATTTCAGCGACCCAGCCAACCTGTTCGGGGGCGTGGTCACCCTGTCGTGCGAGAGTGGCTCGCTGCAATCCACCGGCAACCTGCAACTCGCGGCTTCGGCGGTGATTGACACATTGAACCTTGCCAGTTCGGGAACCATCACGCAGTCCCCGGGGACGGCGGTGCTGGCCCCGTCGCTTCAAATTCAAGCGGGCGGCCCGGTGACCCTGGCGAATTCCGCCAATGATTTCACCCAGGTCCTAGTCCTCGGTAGCGGCGATCTGGCGGTGCGGGACAGGAACTCCGTGGAATTTGT
>DKBS01000056.1:27410-27570 GCA_002451275.1 Planctomycetaceae bacterium UBA6894
AGAGTGGCTCGCTGCAATCCACCGGTAACCTGCAACTCGCGGCTTCGGCAGTGATTGACACGTTGAACCTTGCCAGTTCGGGAACTATCACGCAGTCCCCGGGGACGGCGGTGCTGGCCCCGTCGCTTCAAATTCAAGCGGGCGGCCCGGTGACCCTGGC
>DKBS01000056.1:27613-28018 GCA_002451275.1 Planctomycetaceae bacterium UBA6894
GGGACAGGAACTCCGTGGAATTTGTCGGTCTGGCCGGGTTGCTTGGAAAAGTCAGCATCAGCGCCGGGGGCGTGCTGACCCTTCCGGGCGGCCTTCTGGAATCGCCGGGCAGCCAAACCTACTCCGCCGGTGCTGGCGGTATCGTTGTCAACGGAACCGGGGTGAACGAATTCCAGGCCCCAGGTCAGTCGGTGATATTCCAAAGCAGCAGCCTTTCAACCGCCGGGGATTTGGTGGTTGATTCCGCGACCACCAGCCTTTTTGTGGGAACGGTTCAGGCCAATTCGCACACCTACAGCACGGCGGTTACCAGCAGCAACCTGGTGGTAGATTCCCTGGGTGGTCCCGTGGTGTTCAACGGACAGGTCATCACCTCCTCCCTGGGATTCGCTGGCATCCTGCCCT
>DKBS01000090.1:0-10347 GCA_002451275.1 Planctomycetaceae bacterium UBA6894
CCAAAAAGCCAGCGCATTTTTCGCAAACTGCACAAGAGTTAGTGCTAATATTCATTAACATGCACTGTCTGGGCAATTTCTAAAGAGTTTTCGGTCGCAGCTTTGTGGCTTTCCATCGGAACCACCGACGAAGCTTTCGCCCAGCCCAAAGAAAAACCACCCGCCGCAGGGCGATGGTTCATTCCACCGGCAGGTCGGCCCCGTCTTTACAGATAGGCCCTCCCAAGGTTTGCGGTTCCAGTCAACTGTTGGATGGATCGGGTTAGAACTTTTAGGCACCCAGGACTCACCCTCCCATGTTCACGCATCTGTTTGGCCGTTTGACCAACCGCAACTCCACCAAGACTACCCCGCGCTGCCGGGTAGCCCTGAATCTGGCCCGGCTGGAAGAGCGCTGTGTGCCGGCCGTGCTGATGGGCAATGGCGCCAACGACAGTGTGCCCACCTGGGGTGTCACGCCCAACAGCGCGGCCATTGACACTTTCTGCAGCTTTTACCAGGCGAGCAATATCGTTACTAAAGACATTTACAACCAGCCCATCGATTTCAATCAGGATGGCTTTGCCGATCTGGTTGAAAGCGGCACCATTTCAGAGCAGATCGATTACGGAAGCAACAAGAGTGTTTTAACTGCCTTCTACCAGGATGGTTTCGGGAAGGTGGCATTCGGCAGCGCCAACGGGCTGATCTACTCGACCACCGGCAGCTATAACACCACCCAGCAAATCTGGACCCAATTCAAAGGCAAACAGTACGCGATCGCCGACCTCAACGCCGATGGCTACCAGGACATCCTGGCGCTGTTGGAAACCAGCCAAACGGGAGCGGGTGCCCAGACGCTTCATTACCTCTGGAATCCAAGCCAGCAGGCCTTTCTGCGCGCCGATGGCGAAGCAGTGAACACCTGGGCAGTGCGTTCCGGCCAGTTGACGCTGAACGATGTGAATGGTGATCAGATTCCCGACCTGGTCAGCCAGAATTACGACCCCAACCCTGTCCAAAAACCCGGATCCAGTTACTACTGTTACCCTTTGACCGGGTTCCAGGTGTTTTTGGGCAAGGTGGATCCCACCGCCGGCCACTGGACTGGCAATTTTGAGGCCAACGCCTACACCACGGTCAATCTGGCCAAGCCCAGCCTCCAATGGGGAGCTGATGTAAATACCAGTCTCAACCCGCCCACCCTGGTAACCAATTTCAACAACACACCGGTGATTCTCACCACCCTGGCCGACCTGACCGGGGATGGCAAACTGGATCTGGTGATCCCGGAGGAGACCGGTATCACTGTTTTCACCAACCCCGGTGACGGCAAGTTCGCCCAGGCTGGCAGCACCTTTTTCAACACCGCCGGTTCGGCCAACGGCCTGAATCTGGTGGCGGCGGACTTCAACAAGGATGGCAAAACCGACCTGGCCACCAGCCCCAATCTGGTCTCCGTGGCATTGATGAATTACATAACCGGCGACTTCCGGACTTGGAATGCATCCACGGCACCGGTGAGTGTTTTCCTGAATACCTCCCCGGCCGGGGGGCCCGCCGATCTTTCGCTGGCCCCTGTCGATGGCTTTGCCACCACCGGATACAGCTACAACGGCACCATCTCGGTGGCGGATTTCACCGGCGACGGCAACCTGGATCTGGCGATTGGCAATGGCGACAACCAATCCACCTTTTTCGGCATTTCCGAGGGGGATGGCAAAGGCGGCTTCGCCACTCTCAAGCAATTCAACGGGTACAGCAATTCCGCCGATGGGTATGACAATAATTTCCAGCGCGCCATGGTCTACCTGAACACCGGCGACTTCAACAACGATGGCCAGGTCGATGTTGCCTCCACCGCGTTGAACATCGGGCCTACAGGGAAGGGCTCCAAATCGAGCAACCCGGCCGTGGGCATCACTGCTTTGTCGCTGAACCAGACCTATGTGACCCCCACGGTGAACCCCGTCTCGCTGGTGCCCGCGACGGTGGGAGTGCCCTACAGCCAGCAATTGCAGGTGGTGGGCGGCGACTCTGCCAAGCCCTTTGCATTTGCCCTGAATTCCAAAAGTGTGGCATTGCCGGCCGGTCTGACCATGAGCCCCACCGGCCTGATCAGCGGTACTCCCACCCAGGCCGGCCTTTTCCAGTTGACCCTGGATATCAGCCAGCCCAATGGGCCCCGGGGTACCAGCATGGGTGACCTGCAGGTGACCAACGCCCAACCCGGCGTGCTGACCATCAGCCCGGCCACCCTGCCGGGTGGCACGGCGGGCATCGCCTACAGCCAGCAACTGACCTCGACCGGCGGCACCGGCACGGTGAATTACCTCCTGAGTTCCGGCACCCTGCCCGCCGGGCTGGCACTCAGCCCCACCGGGTTGATCAGCGGCACCCCGGCCAGCACCGGTGCCAGCAGCTTCACGGTCAGCGCCACCGACAGTCTGGGCAACACTGGCTTCCGCGCCTACTCCATCACCATCGGCACCAACCCCACTCCGCCCTTGGCCGGTCCCTTCATCGCCGCCGGCAGCGGTCAGGGCGGTCTGGTCTCCATCTTCAACGCCAATGGCACACCCCGCCAAAGCTTTGCCCCCTACGGCACCGCCTACAAGGGCGCGGTGACCGTGGCCCAGGGCGATGTGAACGGTGACGGCGTGGCGGATCTGGTCACCGGCACCGGTGCCGGCGTCGCACCCCATGTGTTGGTGCTCGACGGCAACACCCTGGCCGTGATCGGCTCGTTCTACGCCTATGCCCAGCAGTTCCTTGGCGGTGTGCGCGTCGCCGCCGGCGATGTGGACGGCGACGGCAAGGCCGAGGTGGTCACCGGCACCGGGCCTGGCAGCGCGCCCAATGTCTGCGTCTTCAACGGCACGACCGGCGCCACGCTGCAGAGCTTCTACGCCTATGCCCCGGAGTACCGCGGCGGCATCAATGTGGGTGCGGGCGATGTGACCGGTGACGGCAAGGCAGACATCATCACTGGCAGCGGCGTAGGCGTCTCACCCCATGTGGTGGTATTTGACAGTTCCACAACCCAGGCCCTCTATTCCTTCTACGCCTACCTGCCCCAGTTCAAGGGCGGCGTGAATGTGGGTGCGGGCGAGGTGGACGGCGACGGCAAGGCCGACATCCTCACCGGCGCCGGCCCCGGCGGCGATCCCCATGTGAAGGTCTTCAGCGGCGCTGACGGCACCCAGAAGCAATCCTTCGACGCCTTTGCGGTCGATTTCAACGGCGGCGTCAGCGTCGCCTCCGCCGACCTCAACCAGGATGGCAAGGCCGACATCCTCGCAGGCACCCAGACCAAGAGCGCCCAGGTGAAGGCATTCAACGCCACCGACCTCTCCGTCCTCGACGACTTCTTCGCCTTCCAGGGCGATGTGGGCGTGTGGCTGGCAGGCAAATAAGAGGCCTGAAAAGGCCTACTTCCCTTTAGCCCCCGTATCTTTGGATGCGGGGGCTTTTTCTTGACGGATGAAACAAACGAGGTGCGCTCATGGAACTGGTCTATTTCGCGCTGGTGGGTCTGGTGGCAGGTTGGCTGGCCGGAATTATCATGAAATCGTCCGGCGGTCTGGTATTTGACTTGGGTTTGGGGGTGATTGGCGCCCTGCTGGGAGGCTGGCTGTTCGGCCTGCTGGGCATCGGCGCGGGTGGGTTGGTGGGGGCCATCATCACTGCCACGGTCGGGGCGGTGGCGCTGCTGGCACTGCTGCGTGTGATCAGGAAATAGACCGACTCGATCCAACCACCAACGCCGGCTTATTAAAACGGTGTCAGTATCCGAAAAGCGCAATCCCTTCGCTTTCTGGATACTGACACCGTTTTTTCTCCAGTCAGTCTATTTTTCGAGGTTGCCGCTTTCCCATAATGGGCCTTTTTGGGCAATGACGGGAGGGGGTAGGACCACATGTTTCCATCGCCACGACTTTTTGTGCTGGCTTGTCTTTTCGCGTGTGGTACCGGCCTTCGTGCCCAGAATCCGCTGGACAGGGATCTGGCAGGCAACCCGTACCGAACGCAGGCGCCGGTTGCTGGAGACCTGAAGGTGGTGGGCTCGCGCACCATGGCCACCCTGCTGTACGAATGGGGTGAAGGGGTCAGGAAACACCATCCCAAGCTGAAGGTGGATCTGAATTGCGAGGGGACGGAAACGGCCCTGACCGGGATGGAACTGGGCAAAACCACCATCGGCGCCATGATGCGTGCACCCACCCCGGAAGAGATCAAAAAACTCCAGGAAAAAACCGGGCTGGAAATCCTGGCCCTACCTGTTTGCCGCTACGAGTTGGTACTGGTGGCCAACAAGGACAATCCATTGGAGAAGATTCCGCTTTCTCTGGCGCGCGCGTGTTTTTACGGCACCGGCACCAAATCATCCCCCCCCACCTGGGGCGATATGGGTGCCACAGGTGAAGCGGCCAAGGGACCGGTGGTTTTATTCGGCCGGGACGGCCAATCCGGCACCCACCCGGCGCTACGCAACCTGCTGGAGGCCCAACCCGGCCAGACCGAGCAAACCACCCGGGAAACCTTGAGCTTCCGCGAAATGCTGGAAGGCCTTTCCAAGGACAAAAACGGTCTGGGCTATTGCTCCAGACGCATTGCCAGCACACCCGACGCGGTAAAACAGGTCAAAATCCTGAAGCTGGTGGGGGACAATGGAGCCGAGGTGAACGGCGAGCCCCAGGGCATGTATGTGGTGATCGGACGCGAGAAGGGCAAGCCACCGGCACCCGAGGTGCTGGAATTCGTTGCCTTTGCGCTGAGCAAGTCCGGCCAGAATGTGGTCCTTACCGACAATTTCCGGACCCTGGACCTTTCCGAGGTGCATGCCGGACTGGACAAGCTTGGGTTCTCCCCCATCAAGTAACCAAAACGATACCCACTATCTGAAACATCCTGGCGACCTGAAAGGAGCGCGTGATGCGCGGAGTGTTTTATGCGGCCCTGGCGCTTTTCTTCGGACAAGAACAATCGTTCGGGCAGGATTATTACCGGGACAGGGATGCCGGAACTACCAGTTTCACCTTCTCGGCAACCCGGCCCGGCAGCCTTCAGATGGGCGTGCGCGGCCTGAACCGGGACACCGGTGTGGAGATCACCGAAGTGATCCCGGGCACGCCTGCGGCACGCGCCGGCCTTTTCCCCGGGGACAAGATCATCACGGTGGAGGGGTATCAGGTCGGCTATGTGGGCCAACGCCTGTTCGATTTGAACGAGGAGTGCAACCGCAGGGTGGGAACCAATGGCATTGTGCGCATGACGGTGCGCCAGAGGAGCACCGGCCAGGATGCCAACTACGAGGTGCCGCTGGGAGTGACGGTGGTGGCGCCGGTAGCTCCCGCCACACCGGTGATCCCGGTTTCCAACCCCGGTTGGGGCCAGGCCATCCTCAGTGGCACCATCCAGAATTCAACCCCTATCTCCATCCCCTACGGCTCCATCCTGTGGGTGCAGCTCTTCCAGGAGGGGTTGGATGGCCAACCGGCAATCTCGGTGGCCGACTCAAACATCCCGAACATCACCAGTTTCCCGGTCAGCTATGTGCTGCAATTCAGGCAGTCGAACATCCTGCCCGGGCGACGGTACTACCTGGAGGCGCGACTGTTTTCCGGCGCGCAGACACTCTTGCAGCCCGTCCAGCGGAATTGGGTTTTCGGTAACGAGAGCAGCCGCCTGGATGTGACATTGGGCCAGCCCCAACCCGCCGCAAACGCACAAAATGTGAACGAAATCATCACCTCGATGTACCGCAAGTACCTGGGCCGTGAACCCGATCTCGGCGGCATGCAAGCACACCTTGCGAGCCTGCACTCCGGCCGCAAGCTGGTGGAGGTGCAAACCAACCTGTTGGCCAGCAACGAGTTCTTCGACCGCTGCCTGAACAACGGCTCGATCTTTGTGAACCAGTTGTTCCTGATGGTGCTCGACCGGCAGCCGACCGCCGCGGAAAACACGCTGTGGCTGCAGCAATTCCAGTTCAGCCGGGGCAACCGCGCCAGAATGGTGCATGATTTTCTGATGCAGTATTCGCCCTACAGGACCTGGTGAGCGCCAACGGGTCCCGCTTTCCGCGTGATTAGGGGGTGCGGCTAAACTCGCTCCTCCATTTGGCCAGCGTGCTGTCGACCAGATCCTTGTGTTTCAGGACCTGAGTCAGGCCCCAGCACGGCTGGCCCACATCGCGGCATTGGCCGGGCAGGCGGCTGGCTACATTCGAGGCATTGGGATTACTGGCACTGCCGGGGGTGATCAAACGCCCAGGCAAAGCGTAGAAACACTTTTTCTCATCGGAATGCTTGGAATTCCGGCAGCAAACCTTGTTTGCGCCAACTTTCACCCATGGGCAACGCATCATGGAAAAGCTGGGGGCCGGTACCCTTGGCTATTTTCCCGAATTTCATTTCTGGTCGCTTTTCCCGGGAAACCAACGAGCTTTGTAGACTATATTTTCAGAGGTGGAGATGGTTTTTGGTGGTGACAACAATTCGATTTTTCGTCCCCAGGTCGAATACACCACGCGACCGCTCGCCTCATCCACATCGATGGATTTCACCTTGGAAAATGGACCAGCGACCGGATGGGGGCGAAATTTGCCAGAGCCCCGATCAAACAGGAAAACCCCGGCGTGGTTGGTGACAAGCAAATCGGCGCTTCCGGGCACCGGCCGCAGATCATGCCCTCCTTCGGATGGAAGCGGGTGTGTCTTTTGCAGATCCAGGCTGGGATTGGAACTGGACCAATCCTTCAGCTTGTACTGCCTTAATTCGTCAAAGCCGAGGGCCCACAAAGTTTCACGGCCCGCATCCCAGACAATCCCATGGGCCGAATGCAACGGGGCCTTCCAAACCGGTTCTCCGGGACTTTTCCCCTTGGTGTCAAAAAGAAGCAGTTGATTTCCGCCCAGGGAACTTGCGGCGGCAATCCTGCCACCCGGCAACATCTCCACACTGTGGGCGTTGGTCACAAAAGCTGACCAGACCATCTTGCCCGAGGGGTATTCAATCAGCCCGCAGCCAGAGTTTGAGGCGCAAAACAATATGCCTTTGCCACCATCGACAGGCTTGCATTCATCCAGATTGGCAAACTTCCTGACTGCATCTGCCTTGATCTGCTTCGAATTTTCAGCCGACCAGGACCAGATCTTCCTGAAGGGCACATCAGCGGGGCCGCCCGCCTCCATGATGAAAAGCTCTTTGCCCCCCGCGCAGACAACCAAGCCCTCCGGACCCTGCCCCTGACAAAAAAGGCTTGAAGCAATCAGGAATCCAAGGATGGAAAAAGACATGGCACCCCACCTTGGTTCCTATGATCCGCCCCACACCCAAGCGCCAAGTCCCGCATCAAAACGGTCAGGCCAGAACCTCCTTGATCACGCGGGCGGGCTCCACGCCGGTCAGACGCTGGTCCAGGCCCTGGTAACGGACCGAGAAACGCTCGTGGTCGAAGCCGAGCACGCTGAGGATGGTGGCGTGCATGTCGCGGATGTGCATCGGATCCTTGACGATGTTGTAGCTGAAGTCGTCGGTCTCGCCGTAGACGGTGCCCGGCTTGAAGCCGCCGCCGGCCAGCCACCAGGTGAAGCAGCGCGGGTGATGGTCGCGGCCGTAGTTGGTTTTGGACAAACCACCCTGTGAATAGATGGTGCGACCGAACTCGCCGCCCCAGATGACCAGCGTGCTGTCGAGCAGGCCCTTGCGCTTCAGGTCCTGAATCAGGCCCCAGCAGGGCTGGTCCACATCGCGGCATTGGTCGGGAAGGCGGCCGGCCACATTGGCGTGGGTGTCCCAGTTGTTATGGTACACCTGCACGAATCGCACGCCCCGCTCGACCAGTTTCCTGGCCATCAGGGCCGTGTTGGCAAAGGTGCCAGGCTTTTTCACCTCAGGACCGTAGAGCTTGAAGGTGCTTTCCGACTCGGTGTTCAGGTCCACCAACTCGGGCACGCTGGCCTGCATGCGGTAGGCCATCTCGTACTGCTGGATGCGGGTGAGCGTCTCCGGATCGTGCAAACCGTCAAAGGTCATCTGATTGAGGGCATTCACCCCGTCGAGCGTGCGGCGGCGGATATCCGAGGACACGCCCGGCGGGTTATTGAGGTACAGGATCGGATCACCCGCGGAGCGGAAGGACACGCCCGCATGCTCGCCGGAAAGGTAGCCGGCCTGCCACAACCGGGCCGAGATGGCCTGCATCTGCTCCTGGTTGGTGGGCCGGGCCACCATCACCACGAAGGTGGGCAGGTTGCGGTTCAGCGAGCCTAACCCGTAGCTGGTCCAAGCACCCAGGCAGGGCCGGCCGGTCACCTGGTTGCCGGTTTGGATGAAGGTCATCGCCGGTTCGTGGTTGATGGCCTCGGTGTTCATGGACCGCACGAAGCACATGTCATCGACCATGCTGGCCGTGTAGGGCAGCAGTTCCGAGACCCACATGCCGCTTTTGCCGTGCTGCTTGAACTTGTACTTGCTGGGTGCGATGGGGAAGCGGGCCTGCCCGCTGGTCATGGTGGTCAGGCGCTGGCCCTTGCGCACCGAATCGGGCAGGTCCTTGTCGTACCATTCCTGCATCTTGGGCTTGTAGTCATACAGGTCCATCTGGGGGGGGCCACCCACCATATGCAGGTAGATGATGTTCTTACACTTGGGCGGAAAATGGGTGGGGATACCACCCGTGGCGGTGAGCGCGGGAGTGCCGCCACCGTTGTCCGCGCCAAGGGCATGCTTGCCCATCAGGCTGGCAAGGGCCGCCCAACCCATGGCGTGCGAACCCCGGGCGAAAAAGTGCCGCCGGGTGATGGCCAAAAGCGCGTCATTGGCTGGAAACATGATCAGACCTCGCGAAAAGGGTGCGGCGGAGTCACCGAAGGGGTCACTTGTTCAGCGACTCGTCCAAGTTGAACAGGGTGTTGGCAATCAGCGTCCAGGCGGCCAGTTCCTCGGGGGAGAGATCGGCGGCGGGTTTGCTTTCACCCACCTGAACCAGTTCCCGGGCCTCCTTGGGATTTGCCTTGTAGTGTGCCTGCAGCTTGGCCAGTTCCCCGGTCAGCAAAGCCTTCTCACGCACCGTGAGCTGGCGGGAAAGGATGCGCATGGCCATGGCATCCAACCGTTGGTCGGCCAAGGCGTCAGCCGCCAGCGTCTTCACCTTCTCGGTTTCCGCGAAAGTCCTCTCGGCCAGGCGACGGGCCGCCTCGACAAATTGGGGATCATTGAGGGTGACCAGAGCCTGCAGCGGGGTGTTGGTGCGTTCACGGCGCACCACGCAGGTTTCGCGGTTGGGGGCGTTGAGCACCTCCATGCTGGCCGGCGGGGCGCTGCGCTTCCAGAAGGTGTACAGGCTGCGGCGGTAGAGATTCTCGCCGCTGTCGCGACGGTAGGTGTGGGTGTTGCTTTCGCGCATGGCCACCGCCTCCCAAACCCCTTCAGGCTGGTAGGGCTTCACGCTGGGGCCACCAATCTTCTCCACCAGCAAACCGCTGGCGGCCAGGGCGTGGTCGCGGATCATTTCGGCATCCATGCGGAAACGGGGGCCGCGCGCCAGTAGGCGGTTTGCCGGATCCTTCTCCAGTTTTTCAGGCGTCGCCAGGGCCGATTGCCGGTAGGCCGCAGAGGTCACAAGCTGGCGGAAGAACCGCTTCACATCCCAACCGTTTTCCCTGAAATCGACCGCCAGATAGTCGAGCAACTCGGGATGGCTGGGCAACTCGCCGGTGATGCCGAAATCGCCGCTGGTACGCACGATGCCATTGCCGAACAGCTCCTGCCAGAAACGATTCACTGTTACCCGGGCGGTGAGGGGATGTTCAGGGGATACCAGCCACTGGGCCAGGCCCAGACGGTTGCGGGGCGCGTTGGCCGGGAACTTGGGAAGCACCTCGGGGGTGTTGGCCTTCACTGGATCCTTACGCTTGTCGTACTCGCCACGGGTCAAGATGTAGGCCATGGCCTCGGCCGGTTTCTCGTTCATGACATGGGCCTGGGTGCCACGCCCCAAAATTTCCTTGTCCTGACGCTCGAGATCCTGCAACTTTTTGGCCATTTCAATCGACGGGGTGTCCTTGTTGGCCAGCCACCAATCGAACAGTTCATCCTTCTCGGCCTCTGTGCGCTTGGCCGGGTCACGGGCGAGGATATCCCCCACGCGCCCATCGCGACCCAGATTAGCGACCTGCTCGGGCGCCAAAGCCCCGGTGTACAGCCTGAGGTCGTGGAGTTTTACCTTGTTGAGCGGTTCGCTCTCGTCCCGGCGGCCGATGCGCAGGGGTACGCTGGTGCGGATGGTACCCGGCGCGGCGGCCAGGGTGTCGTTGACCACCTCGGTCTCCAGCGACGCTCCATCGACAAACACCTTCAGGCC
>DKBS01000090.1:10648-13537 GCA_002451275.1 Planctomycetaceae bacterium UBA6894
TTGATGCCGCTGGTGGGCCAGGTGCTGACGAGGTGCATGCCGAAACGGCCGTTTTCATACCACAGGTCCCAACCGCGGTGGCCGGGGCCTTTTTCCATGCGGGCGACAATGGGGCCAAAGTTGGAACCCCGCGGGATTTGCACCCATGCCCCAACCGTGAACGGTTTATCACGCTCCAGGTTACCCACATCCTTCAGGTCATCTTTGAACACCACCGAACCGGGTTGATTGACCTGGAGGTCTTTGCGTGCTTTACCTTTCTCCGCTACCCACGCCGCGCCTTCGAGAGCCAGCTTGGCATCTTTGCCGTCCACCACCACCTTGGCGGTTTTGCCCTCCCCTTCGCGCAGTTCGGCGAGCAGCGCCAATTTCTCTGTGGGTATCTTGCGCTTCATCTCCTCGGGTTTCACCGAGGCAAGCCAGGCTTCGAAATCCTTGCGGCCCAACTTCTTGCGTTCATCGGCCTGGGCGCGAAGGGCCTTGAGGTCATCCTGCAGCTTCAGCCATTTGGCGCGCTCATCCTCTCGGGGCAGGGGTATGATGGGCGGCGTGTCCTTTATGTTCCCGTCCATGGCGTTTTGCGTCGTGTTGTTGAAGAACGCCGCCATGGCGTAGAAGTCTTTCATGCTGAACGGATCAAACTTGTGGTCGTGGCACACCGCGCACCCGGTGGTCAGGCCCATCCACACCTGCGAGGTGGTCTCGGTGCGGTCGCGGGCATAGAGCACCAGGTACTCCTCGCTGATCGCGCCTCCCTCGTTGGTGGTGATGTTGCAGCGGTTGAAGCCGGTGGCCACCTTCTGCTCGAGCGTGGCGCCCGGGAGCAGGTCCCCCGCCAACTGCTCGATGGTGAATTGGTCGAACGGCTGGTTGCGATTGAAGGCGTTGATCACCCAGTCGCGGTAGCTCCACATCTCTCGGAAATTGTCGAAGTGGATGCCGTGGGTGTCGGCATAGCGGGCAGCGTCCAGCCAGTAGCGGGCCCGGTGCTCCCCCCAGTGCGGGGAAGCCAGCAGTTTGTCCACCAACTTCTCGTAAGCATCGGGCGACTGGTCCGCCACAAACGCACGCACCATCGCCGGATCGGGCGGCAGTCCGGTCAGGTCCAGACTCAGGCGGCGGGCCAGGGTTTGGCGATCGGCCTCGGCTGCTGGCGTAAGGCCCTTGGCCTCCAGGCCCGCCAGAACGAAAGTGTCCACCGGGTTGCGAGCCCAGGCCTTGTTTTTAACAGAAGGCACAGGTGGCTTTTGCGGGGTGATGAAGGACCAGTGCAACTGGTAGTCGGCCCCCTGCTCCACCCACCTTTTCAGAACGGCTTTCTGCTCGGGTTTGAGAACCTTGTGCGATTTGGGGGGCGGCATGATCTTGTCACGCCGCTCATCGAACAGCCGCTCGACCAAAGGGCTTTCGTCCGGCTTGCCGGGGACAATGGAGCCGGACTTGATCGCATCCTCCCGGCGGTCCAGACGCAGGTCGGCCTTGCGGGCTGCGCTGTCTGGCCCGTGGCAGGCGAAACAGTTTTCCGAGAGAATAGGTCGGATATCCCGGTTGTATTCGAGTTTGGCGACGGTCTGGCCGGCAACCATGCCACCCGACCATCCAGCCAAAACCAGAGCCGCCGTGGCGAATCGAGCTGTCAACATGTTCACTTCACCGCTTCTTCTAGAAAGAAAGCGCCCTGACAAACCGTCCGGTTCCAGGATCAGGGCCCGTGGTGCCCCAACGGGGCGGCAGGGACGGGCTTACTCATCCTGTGAATTTTAGCGGCCGTTACCGGGCAAAACAACCAAACCCGGAGGGTAACGGCACCTTTACGGCAGTTCCACCACCTCACCACCGGAACGGGTTCCCAGGGCCCGCCAAGTGGTGAGGGAGATCCTGTCCTGAACAAACCGGGCAGAACCATCCAGCATCAGCACATTGACCCCGCCGGAGTGGTAACTGCGACTGGTCACGGCGGCGTAGGTATCCCCCACCTGGTATTCCATGGCCAAGACCAGATCAGCCTCCTGGGCGGAACTTCCGGGTGCCAGGGCGGTCCGGGTGTTGGGCGTGAAAGTGGTGGTGAAGCCCGTCTCCTGGACCTGACCTGCCGCCCAGACCGCATGCCCCAGGTTGTGCGGTTCCAACGCCCCTAGATTCAGTGCGGACAGGTCGGAAGGCTTTTCCGGAACCGGTGGTGCCACCTGAAAGACGCGCGTGGTATCGGACCCCAGAATGCGCGGGGTGTAGGCCTTCACCTCGGCCAGTGCCAAGGTATTGCTCATGCCGTCGGCAAATTCTCCCGATCGGTAGCTGCGGTTGGGGCCAAAGGCACCGTCCCCGGTGCGCATGGCACCTGCTTTGGCGGTCAAAACAGACCATGTGCCGTTATTCAAGCCATAGCTGGCCGGCCAGAATTGATTGCCGAAGGTGGCGTGGTAGCCACTCCCTCGGTCGTTGACTTCGCTGGGGCACACAAACGAGGGGATGCGCCTGGAACTGATTTCAGGCTGATTCCAATATCCGTCATCGAAATTGATGGCCTTGAACAAACTTTCCTGCTCAATGAGGGGAAGAAAACGCGCAAAGGCTGACCAGGAGTTGGAAAAATAGATAGCTGAGCCGCCCCATCTGTAGTCGCCGTTGTGGGGCATCCACCCGTTGAGGTCAAGATATTGCAAGTAAGCAATGCCTATCTGCCTGATATTATTTGAACATCTGGCCCGAGCCGCCGCATCCCGGACTTTTTGAACGGCGGGCACCAGCAATCCCATCAAAACCGCAAGTATTGCGATCACAACAAGCAATTCAATCAGCGTGAAAGCCTTCGGCCGTTTGGCAAGATGGGGTGATTTCATAGCCGATTTCCTGAGGGGGGAGCCTCCCCGGACCGACTCGAGCTCTCAA
>DKBS01000158.1 GCA_002451275.1 Planctomycetaceae bacterium UBA6894
TGCTTTTTCTTGTCGGACAGTTCCACGCCGCCGGGCAGGGGCTCGATGCGGCCGCTGAGGGCGACGGCAAAAATAAGCCCGATCACACCCAGCAGGATGTAGAGGATCTTGGCGTCGAGGAATTCGCGCCAGGCATCGCGCAGCATGGCGACGAAGGAGCGGACCAGTCCGGGGCGCGGGACTTGGGGATGGCTCATGTGGCCTGGCCCCCGCGGTCGGCCAGGGCGAGGTAGAGATCCTCGAGGGAGCCGCGCTCGCGCTCGAGGTGGCGCAGGCGCAGGCCGTTGGCGGCGACCTGGGCGAGAAACCGGTCGATGGCATCCGGCTCGGCCGATTCGAGGAACAGGCGGAGGAGGCCCTGCCGTTCGGAAGGCTCGAGTTTGCCACCCTGCCAGGTGAGATTTTCCGGCGCTGGGGAATCGAAGGCGACCAGCCATGTGGCTTTGGCCTGGGTGAGTTCCTGGACGGTGCCCTGCAGCACCAGTTGGCCCTTGCGGAGGATGGCGACGCGGTCGCAGAGCTGCTCGACCTCGCCGAGCAGGTGGCTGTTGATGAAAACGGTGACGCCCTGCCGTTTCTCCTCGAGGAGGAGTTCGCGGATTTCCTTGCGGCCGACGGGATCTACTCCGTCGGTGGGCTCATCGAGGAAGAGGACCTTGGGCCGGTGGAGCAGGGCCTGGGCCAGGCCGAGGCGTTGCTTCATGCCCTTGGAGTAGCCGCGAACGCGGAGTTTTTCGCGGCCCTTCAGGCCGAGCAGTTCCAGCAGGTAGGGGATGCGCGCCTTGCGCTGGGCCCGCGGGACACCTTGGAGGGCGCCATAGAAATCGAGCAGGCTGGGGCCGGTGTGGTATTCGGGGAGGCGGTGGTCTTCGGGCAGGTAGCCGACCTCGCGGCGGTTGTCGGGCCGACCGACCGGTTCGCCGAGGAGTTTGGCGGAGCCTGCGGTGGGGGCGATCAGGCCGAGGAGGATCTTGATGAGGGTGGTTTTGCCGGCGCCGTTCTGGCCCAGCAGGCCGAACAGCGTGCCCGGCTCGACTTGGAGGCTGACGCCATCTAGGGCGCGCACCTTGCCGTAGTGTTTTTCGAGATTGGCGACCGACACCACCATGGGCGGAAAACCTCCACCCTTGATCTTACCGGGCCGGGAGGGGGGTCGGGAGGTGAAAAAAAGGCGGGAAAAGTGAACGAAACATAAGGAATGGGTTCGGGTTAGGGCGTGGAGCTTCAGGGAAAAAGCGGGCGGCAAGCGGTTTTACGAGCATCGGCCCGGCACAATCCGAACGACCGGGCGGCGGCCTGAAAAATGCAGGGCATTTTAAAGCGCCCGGTCGTCGCAGCCCGATGGCAAGCGGATGGGCGGCGCCAGGCGTTTGCCCGAAGGCACTCTTTCCCGGGCAATGGGCACGCCTTAGATGGCCACGGTGAGAAACCCCGCCGGTTACCGGCCCGACATCGACGGGATGCGGGCGCTGGCGGTGATGCTGGTGGTGCTGAACCACGCCGGGCTGGGGTTTGCCGGTGGGTTTGTGGGTGTGGATGTGTTTTTTGTGCTGTCGGGATTCCTGATCACCGGGATCGTGCTGCGTGAACTGGCGGCGGGCACCTTTTCGCTGGCGAACTTTTACGAACGGCGGGCGCGGCGGATCGTGCCGGCGTTCGCGGTGGTCGCTGTCGCCACGCTGGCGGCGGGGTGGGCGCTTTTGCTGCCCAGCGATTTCATGGGGCTGGGGGCATCGGCCTTCAGCAGCGCGCTGGGATTCTCGAACCTGCTGTTCTGGTCGGAATCGGGCTACTTTGATGTGGCGGCGACAGAGAAGCCGCTGCTGCACACTTGGTCGCTGGGTGTGGAGGAGCAGTTTTATCTGGTATTGCCGGTGCTGCTGATTGTTCTGGCCCGGCCGAGGCTGAGGCCCTGGCTGGCCCCCGCGCTGTGCGGGCTGTTCGCCCTGAGCCTGGGCGCCAGCGTGTGGACGCTGGAGCGGCACGCGAGTTTCACCTTCTACTTGCTGCCGACCCGGGCGTGGGAGCTGCTGGCGGGGTCGCTCCTGGCCCTGTGGCCGGTGTGGCCCTTGCGAGGAAGGTGGCAGCGGGAGGCGCTGTCGCTCACCGGGCTGGGTCTGATTGTGGTGCCGGCCCTGCTGTACGACAAACACACGGCATTTCCGGGGCTGGCCGCGGTGCCGCCAGTTCTGGGGGCGGTGCTGCTGATTGGCGTCGGCGGAGCCGGGGGCTCCCTGGTACGGACAGCCCTGGAATGGCGGCCGGTGGTGTTTGTGGGCACCCTTTCCTATTCGCTGTATCTGGTGCACTGGCCGCCGATGGCGTTTGCCAACTACCTGTCGATCGCGCCAATGGGGAGCGCCACCCGGGTTGGGCTGGTGGTTGCCTCCTTCGCGCTGGCGGTGGGGAGCTGGTGGCTGGTGGAAACGCCCTTTCGGCATCGGCAATGGATTCGAAGCAGGGGGGCGGTTTTCGGTCTGGCGGGTGGAGCCCTGGCCTTGGTGCTGGTGGCAGGGCACCTGGTGCAGAAGAAGGCGGGGTACCCGAAACGGCTGGATGAGACTGCCCGGCAGATGCTGGCCAGCCAGGCGATAGATGCCCGCTGGTGGAAGCTAGACCTGGGGGTGGAAGACTTGCCCGGCGGGCTGGTGCCGGTGGCGCCGGGGGCTGGGGACAACCGGATTCTGGTATGGGGTGACAGCCATGCCAAGGCCGTTTTGCCGGCGATTGAGGCAGTTTGCCGACGCCGTGGCCTGGGGTGCCTTGCGGCCCTGCATAGCGGTGTGCCGCCGGTGGCGGGGTACGCGCGGCGCACCGGGGATATGGGCGCCGAGGAGTTGGCGGAGTACGGGAACCGGGTCTTGGATGCGGCTATGGACCAGCAGGTGCAGCGTGTGGTGCTGGCCGGGTTTTGGGAGGCCTATGGCAGCCAGGATTCGGATGGCCTGCGGCGGGCCCTGCTGGCGACGACGGACCGGTTGCAGGCGGCCGGGACGCAGGTGAGCTTTGTGAAGGATGTGCCACGGTTTTACCGCAATCCGGGCCGGGCGGTGTTGTGGCTGCAGAATGGTTATGGCCGGTTGGCGCTGTCGGTGTCGGAAACGGAATACGCGACGCAGAACGCGTTCCAACACCGGGTGCTGCCGGAACTGGAGGCCCGGGGGGTGGAGGTGATTGATCCGCTGCCGGCGCTGAAGCAGATCGGTGGGGGTGACCATTACCCGGCGATGGACGGGCGGGGATTGCTTTACCATGACCGGGATCATCTGTCGGTGCACGGGGCGCGGGCGGTGGAGGGGGTTTTTGAAGGGTTGGGTGAGAGGCGGGTGGCTGGGAGGTGAGGTGGGGATTTGAACCGCGAAGACGCTAAGGGCGCTAAATAAAGATTCAATGGATACCGGTTGTTGGATTTTGGTGGTCAGGTGCGGTTGCGGAACAGGTCGGGCTGAATGGTTTTCAGCACCGCGGGGTTGGGGGTGAAGCGGGGGCCGAGGAGGGTTTGGAGTTGGGTGAGGATGGGTTGGGGGTTGGCGACGAGGTCGGGGTAGGAGACCTCGAGGTATTGCACGCGGTCGCTGGCCTTGAGTACCTCGCGGATCTGGCGGCTGTGTTCCTCCTGCACGCGCATCAGGTGGTCGCGCTCCGACCGGGGCAGGCGGTTGTTGCGGGCCAGCATGGCCCACTGGGAATCGACCACCTGGCTGATGGGGCGGGTCATGTAGAGGATGGTGTAGCGGTGCGGTGCCGGCAGGCTGCCCAACAGTGCTGAGACCACCTTCACTACCTTGCCGGCAGCCTGGCAGATCAACTGCGGGTTTTTGGGGAGTTTTTTGATCTCTTCCCATTCCCAGTAGCCGCGCGGGTTGTCCTCGTCTGCCGCCCGTAGGCCATCGGTGAGGATGTCCATGCCGCCGGCCTGCAGGATCTGCATCATCAGGGATGTGCCGGAGCGCGGCAATCCGGAGACCACCACCACCTCGACCGGCTCGATGGCCTCGGCCTCACGCTTTGCCTGGTCGGCTTTTTCCTGCCGCGCGGCATCGGCCTGATGGCGGATGCTGGCGCGGGTGGCCGACGCTTCGCGGAGCGCGGTGACTTTGCGGGTTTCCTCATCGCGTGTGGTTTGGCGGTAGCGGAGTGATTGGTCGAGGTGGTGGCGGGCTCGCTGGTGGTCGCCGGACTGGCGGCAGACCCGAGCCAGCAGGCGGTGGGCGCGCAGGAAGCCGGGGGCGAGCTTGAGGCTGTTGGCCAGTGCAGTTTCGGCCCGGGGCCAGTCTTGCACGGCCACTAGGGCGGCGCCCAGCAGGAAGTGGCCCATAGGGTTGCCATATTGCAGGCCGATGGCTTCCAGCGCGCTTTCGGCGGCCTGGTCGGCGCGCCCAGCGTGCAGGTGGATGCGGGCAAGCTCGAGGTGGGCCTGGGGGTTGTGGGGATCGGCCTTGAGCACCCGGTTGCCCGACTGTTCGGCCTTGGGCCATTGCCTGAGGGCGGCGTAGCTGCGGGCGAGCATCAGTTGGGTTTGCACCTCGTCGGCGGTCTTTTGTTCGACCTGCCCGAGCAGGGCCAGCGCCGTGGCGAAATCTTCCCGCTGGATGGCGATGGAGGCCTTGACCAGTTTCGATTCCTCGGCGCGGCCGAAGGTTTCCAGGGCCTTGTCGATGGTTGCCTCGGCCTCCTCGAGCAGGCTAAGGCGGATCTGGCACTGGGCCAGCACCTGGGCAAAGTCGGGGCGGGCGGGCTGGGCGTGGTGGCAGCCTTCCAGAAGAGGGAGGGCCTGCTCGAACCGCTGGGCGTACATCAGCGCGCGGGCCATGTTCCAATCGTTTTCGCGGCTGGTTTCTACGCGGGCTTGTTCCGGATCCTCGGGGACCTCGTCGATGTAGCCGAGGGCGACGAACTGGTCGAGCAGGGCGCGGTCGGTTTCGGGATCGGTGTCGGGGCGTTGGCGGGTGGGGAGGTCGCCAGTTTCCCAGGAAGGGATCACCTTCACGAGTTGGTCTTCGGACAGACATTCGGTGAGGACGCGGCCCTCCATGTCGGCGCCGACGGGTAGGCCGAACCAGTGGAGGAGGGTGGGGGTGATGTCGAGCAGGCGGGCGCCGAAGACGAGTTCATCGATTTTGAAGCCAGGGCCGGCAGCGGCGAAGACCCCCTGAGGGCGGTGCCAGACGGTGATGCCGGCGGGGACGCGGGGGGTGAATTTGGGGCGGAGGTGGTCGCTGTGGAAGCCGTGGTCGGAAACGAGGACCACGGCGGTGTCGGGGCCGGCGAGGTTGATGAGCCGCTGCAGGAACAGGTCGTGCAGGCGATAAGCGCCGGTGACCACCAGTTGGTAGAGATCGAAATCCGCTTGGGGGATGCCCTCCATCTTGGGAGGGTGGTAGTGCATGAAGAGGTGGCAGATCTCATCGAGGGCGCGGTAGTAGACGGCCATGAAATCCCATTCGGGACGGGTTTCCATCAGGCGGACGGCAGCGGAGTGGGTGGAGAAGGCCTCGGCGAGTTTTTGGGCGAGGTGCAGCAGGCGCTGATCCTTCGATTGATCGATGGTGTGGCCTTCGGGCACGAAGAGGCGGAGGATCTGGTCGGGGTCAATGTCGTGCGGGCTGACGCGAAGGTCGTTGAAGTCATCAGCCAGTTCTGGGGGCCAGTAGGTGCCTGGGGGTGGCGGTGGCCAGGTGGCAGGATCTTGATCGGGCTGAACGCCGGGCAGGTGGCAGAACATGTTGGAGACTATGTGGCCGTGGGGGAGTTGCTCGCCGTGGGTGGCGAACCAGCCGACGACATGGCAGCGCTTGCCCTGGCTGGCGAGGATTTCCCACAAGGTTTTGCAGCGGCGGGTGGCGGCGGAGACGGGGATGATGCGGCCGGAGGCGGGGTGGACCTCGGTGAAGCCGGGCACGCCGTGGTGGTAGGCCATTTTGCCGGTGGCGATGCTGGTCCACAGCATGGGGGAGAGCTGGGGCTCCAGTGTGGTGAGGTTGCCGGAGGAGCCGTGATTGACCAGATGGGCGGCGGCCGGGGTGGCGCCGCTGTCCATCAGCGGGTGGAGCAGTTTCCAGTCGGCGGAGTCCCAGCCGACGAGGAGGAGGCGTTTGGGTTGGGTCACGCGACGGGGGTTACCGGGTCGGTTGCATTGGTGGTACTGGCGGATTGGGATTGGCGCTGTTTGCGGTAGCGGCGGACGGCTGCGCCGCCGCCGGCTAGGAGGGCGAGGCTGCCGAGCGTGAGGGTGCCTGGCTCGGGGACAGCGGCACCGGCGGTGATACCGACATTGGCAGTATTTTCATACGCAGCGGACAGGAATTGGAATTGATTGCTGGTCGAGTTCCATGTGGCTTCGATGTAGCCGTAATTGAATGTGGCGCCACTATCCCTAGTGAACTGAAAACCAAGGTAGCTATTGGCCCCGAAATTAGCAGAACTAGAAGAACCATATCTAAAAACAGTTGCCGCAGAATCGTAAGAAAAAGTACTGGAGCTGCTGATTAGGCTTCCGCCAGCAAAGTTTTTGGGCGATGCTGGGGGGCCTCCATTGACAATGATGGCAAACTTCATTGTGGTAGAGCCAGAGATTCCGAAATCAGTACCATTGGCAGTTAATACCCAGTAGCTTGAATTAGCGCCTGCAGGGTTTAATACTGTCGTGTTAGGATTTGCGCCGGTGATATTTTGATTGTTTGAGCCTGCACTTGCCAGGTTGATAGTGACGATCTCAGCTTGGGTTTGGACTGTTGCCAAGGCGGAGGAACCCAGGGCGATGCGACCGTATTTGGTAAATCTAAAAGATGAATCAATAGAATTGCGCTTTACCA
>DKBS01000116.1 GCA_002451275.1 Planctomycetaceae bacterium UBA6894
GTGTTCCCGTGGTTGGATTGCTCGACCTTGGCCAGTTGAATGGCCCGGTGGGCGACATCGTATTCCGAGCAGGTAGACCGATTGGCGATGGCCTCAACCGCCTGGCGGTAACGATTCCGCGTCGCAAAATCCATGAACAGATAAATGCCGGCGGGGTCTTCGGCGAGAGTCTGCTCAACCAGACTGTGGGTCGCGACGAAATCCCGCCAGTCATAGATGTCCAGCATCCGGAGGCTGTTGATGCTGTTGCCGACCGAAACCTGATCGGCAGCCTGGTTCTGTCCCTCAGCCAGGATGAGTTGCTCCAGGGTCAATCCCTGATCCGAAATTCGGTGCTCCAGCCAACTGTTGACAAAGACAAGGTTCGGATTGTTGCCATGCAGTTGCCTGGTGAAATCGCTGAGGAAGGCGCCTGACATCGGCGGATCGGCCCGTGCCATCTCCGCCAGGGCGATGATCAGTTCAGTTGGCGACTTTTCAATCGCCTCGTTCATGATCAGCGCCCAGTCGTTCGCCTGGTCCCGGTGGCATCGGCTTTTTGCCAGCCGGATGGCGATCCGGCGCAGGTTCTCGATCAGCGCCATTCGGAGCATGAGGGGCAGGGCCCAAAGCTCCCCCAGCTGCAGGGGCGTGATTGCCTGGTAGGCATGGACAAAAGCGTTGAGGCTTCCGGCGTCCACGCGGCCATCGGTGTGGGCGATCAATTCCAGGGCGATAGCGTAGATTCTTGGGTAATTTGCGGAGGTCCCGTTGGCCAGGCGTGGCAGTCCTGTGCTGTAGGATTTTGGCAAAAGGCGCTTAACGGAGCGAATGTGGTTTTCAATCAGGTAGAAATTGTCCAGCAACCATTCCGCGGCGGGTGAAATTCTTCGGTTTTTCGCCGCGGCCGCGGCGATAAGGTCATAGGTTTTAACCAGCAGCATTTCGTTTTGAGCCAGCCTGGGCAGGAGTTTTTCACCTTTTTGGCCCGTCGCCAACCGGTCCATGGCTGCAGTGGAGCGCGCATGCTTTTCCAACTGCTCCAGGTTGTACAGATCATCGCGGAGCGGAACGTCCTCCCCGAATTCCTTGACGGATGAGGTGCGGCCAGACAATCCGCACCATGCGATCGGTTTTCGGATGGCTGCCGGAAGGGTGGAAAGCATCAATTCATCCAATCTGACCCCGCGCGGGGTGGGTGGGTGATTGAAGCCGGAGGACCGGCCCATAATCAACGGGTGCCAATGGTTGATCCGGGCGGTTGCCCGGAAATGAAAGACGTCCGGGGACCGCGGCCGTCGAAAAAAAATTCCTGGCGGTCTGGCCGATGGAATTTGCACGGAGGGTGAAGTGGGTGAGACCGCGGCGGGATAGCGCGGGCAAGTCCGTCAGCATGACAATCGGCCCCTAGTGTGTGTCGGGGGATTCCCTGCCTAGCCGATCCATCGGGCAGGGTTGCCGGTGATATCTTGCCGGATATTTTCGATCCGCGGTATTGTGTCAAAGGGCCATCCCGCCCAGTGGGTGCGAAGGCCTTGCCGATGGTGTTGCCCAAATAATCCGGCAACATTTCAGAGGGCAATTAATTTTTCAGCTATCCATCTCATTTGCCGCGTGATGAGGATAAACTGCCCAGAGGGCAGTGATGGCTTGACGGGAGGCCGCATCCCGGCCTGCGGCCTGCAAAACCATCGCTCCTTCTGGCACGACCCTTCGCGGCAAAAGCAACCGGCAATCACGACTACTTGTTCTTCATCATGGCCATTTGGCGGCATTCCTTGGCGCAGGCACGGCAGGCGTTGGCGCAAGCTTCCATGGTTTTGTCGCCTTCCATTTTCCTGCATTCCTTTTCACAGGCTTCGCAGTAGTTCGCGCAACACTCGAGTACAGGCCCGGAATGGGGGCATTCCCGGGCGCAAAGAACCGCGCATGTCTTGCATATTTCACCGCAGTTGGCGCAAAGTTTGCCCATCTTGGCATGTTCGCCTTTTCCGCTGGCAGCTTGCTCCAAGCAGTGTTTGAAACACCGGTTGCAATGGATCTCGCATGCGTTGCATTCCTTGGCGCATTGCATGAATGATTCATTGTCTTCCTGCGCATGAGCTGGGGTGAGGGCGAGAATTGCCAAAAGGGCAAAAGCTGAAAGCCAAACAGATGTCTTCATGGCTCGATTCCTCCTGGAAAACCCGGTGACCGCATTAGCCAATGAGGAAATACGCCATGTGCGTGAGGACCGAACCAAAAAGGCTGGTTTTTTTATCGGTTTTCACAGGATTTGAAGGTGGCCCCGGGCCTGGCCGTTCATCCGGAAACCTTTTGGCTGAACCCCTGCAGGCTTATGATTTTTCGGACCACCATCCAAAGCGGCAATCTTGCGTTTCTGTAAAGGGTTGGCTTGATACAAGAACGTGTTTCGCGGGCATGACAGTTTCCAGCAGGGTTGAACCAAGTGGGCCAGTAGAGGTATTTACCTGCCAACCATGGGTAACCCAAAGAACAGGAAGCCCCCACAAGGGATCAGGGAATGCGCAGATTGGAGAAGTCCAAGCCTTCGCAGGTGGCCGGGTATTTCGGGTTCATTTTCTCCAGCGTCTGGCAGATGACCTTTGCCACCATCAGGTTGCGGTACCACTCGTGGTTGGCGGGGATGAGATACCAGGGCGCATGCCGCGTGGTGGTGACGCGGATAGCCTCGTCATATGCCTGCATGTAATCATCCCAGTGTTGCCGTTCTTTCAGGTCGCTGGGCTTGAATTTCCACCGCTTGTGCGGGTTGTCAATCCGGGCCTGCAGCCTCTTGCGCTGCTCGTCCTTGGAAATCGCCAGGAAAAACTTCACAATCGTCATACCGTAGTTGGTGAGCAAGCGCTCCACCTGCTTGATTGCGTCAAAACGTCCCTTCAAATCCTTGGGTGTGATAGTCCCATGTACCCGCGGTACCAGCACGTCTTCATAGTGGGACCGGTTGTGGATACCAATCTGGCCCTTGGCAGGCGTTTTCTGGTGCGTGCGCCACAGGAAGTCATGACGCTGTTCCTCCGGTGTGGGTTCGGCGAAGGAAGCCACCAGACACCCCTGCGGGCTGATCCCCCGGAAAACATGGCGGATGGTCCCGTCCTTCCCGCAACTATCCATGCCTTGCAGGATGATCAGCAGTGACTGCTTCCCCTCCGCGTAGAGGCGCTCCTGCAGGTGGTCGATCTTTTCCAGCAGGTCCTGGGTTTCTGCCAGAGCCTCCTCCTTGTGCCGGAAATGGCCGGTGCTGTCAGGATCCGCCTGGCTGAGAATGGAGCGCTTCCGGGAGTTTGCGATGATGGGTTTGCTCATGGCCGGCTCCGCTAGGCAGCCTACAAGATGGCCTTGATCACCTGTCCACGACTGACCGGAATGGGCCGGTCGAATGCATCCCGGATTTCCGTCTCGGGGGAAATTCCCAGGCAGTGGAAAAGGGTGGCAATGATGTCCGCCGGCTCCACCTTGCCTTCCATCGCAAAGGCGGCGCTCTTGTCGGACACGCCATGCACCACACCGCCCCGGATACCGCCGCCTGCCAAGGCCAGCGAGAAGCAACTCCCCCAGTGGTCGCGCCCGCCATCCTTGTTGAAGCGGGGGGTCCGTCCGAATTCGCCAAACCACACCACCAAGGTCTCTTCCAGCAGGCCCCTCGCTTCCAGATCCTCAATCAGCGCCGAGAAGGCCTGGTCCTGAATGGGCATGAGCAAGTATTTGATCGACTCGTTGTGCTTGGCGTGGGTATCCCAGCCGCCGCCGTTGGGCTGGTCCTTGATGCGGGTCCAGTTCACCTGCACCAGCCCTACCCCGGCCTCCACCAGCCTTCGCGCGAGCAGGCAAGATTGGGCGAAACGGCTGGTGCCATAACGCTCGCGCACCGCGGCAGGCTCGCTTTGCATGTCGAACGCGCGGCGCGCGTTCGCTGAGTACAGCAGTTCAGCGGCTTTGTGGGCATGTTGGTTGAAGGCCGCTGTCACACCAGAACGCCTGGTAGCCTCGTAATGGTGGTTCACCTGGTCCAGCAGCGATCGGCGCTCGTTGAACCGCAGCGGCGGTACTTCGCCCGGCAAGCTCAGTGCGGGGATGCCGAAACCGGGGTCGGACGGGTCGCAGTGGATCAGCCACGGGTTGAATCGGGTGCCCAGGAATCCCGCATCCTGACCCGGCCAAGGGAGGTTGCCATCGTTCCAGAGATGTTCCGGGATGGTGACGGCCGAGGGCAGGCCTCCTGTTTCTGGCCGCACCGCCCGCAGCAGCGCACCAATGCAGGGTGAATTGTTTGGGGCCTTGGGGGCGGCATTCTCCTGGCTGAGGGGGATATGTGGCACTCCCGTCAGCATCTGGTAGCCGCTGGTGCTGTGCGCGTTGTCATTGGTTACCACTGCCCGCAGCACCGCCAGCTTGTCGGTCAGCAGGGCCGTGCGCGGCATCAACTCGCCCACGCGGAAACCCGGCGTGCGGGTGGCGATGGTACCAAACTGGCCGCGTATCTCCTCGGGCGCGTTGGGCTTGGGGTCCCAGGTCTCATGCTGGGGCGGCCCGCCCACCAGACCAAAAATGATGATGGATTTCGCCTTTGGGGTTGTCGGTGTGCCGGCTTTTGTTCGGCTGGCCAGCAGGTTGGCCAACGACAAACCACCCAATCCGATGCCGCCCACCCCCATCATCACCCGACGGGAAATACCCGATCTGTCGGAGGCGTGCGAATCGACAATACGCAACATGGAGGATTTCTCGGGGAGGTTCAGACCTCTGGCAGGAACCTCATGTTAATCGGCAGCTAATTGCCGGGCAATCAAAACCGTCTGGGATTCCCCTGGACCATCGGTGTGTTTTTGACGGTTTTCCCGGCCAGATGCGCCCTGGAGTAGGGATGACGGTCAGGAGGGGGGCGCCAAAAGCTGGCCTGTGGGGATTTGGCTGTAAATGGACCGGCCGGGCCTTCGCCATTCCAGGCGAAACTGCGCCGGCCCTGTGTTGTGGAAATATTCCACACGGATGTCGGCCTTTTGACCGGCTTTCAAGTAGATCAAACCGCTGGTCGTGTAACCAATGGGCCGGATACGCCAATTGTCCATCCGCAGTACCCCGTTCACCCAGATCCGCACCCCGCTGTCGTTGAAGGCCCGAAGCGAGTAGTAACCGGATTCCAAGGCCTGTAGCTGCCCCAACCAGCGGACCCCGAAGGTGTCTTTGGCTATCCTGGGATCAGGACTGCTCGTCCCCCAGTTGAAATCCAGGGTCGAGTCTACCCGGCGGAATTTCAGGTTGGTGAGGTTGGAATTATCGAAATACTGACCTGCCAAGCCGATGCGTGGCTGGGTGTCATTGTCGGCGATGGAAAGGGTGACTGCTTTTTTGGCGCTGTCCAGGGTGTAGCCGCTACTGGTTACCAGGGTAAAAACCAGGGTTTCCGTTCCCTCCACCAGGGAGTCATCCACCGGGGTCAAGGTGAAGGTCTTCATGCTTTCACCAGGGGCGAAAGAAAAGGTTGCCGGCAATGTGTTGAAATCACCTGCCGATGCGGTACCGGACTGGCTGAAGGAGATGGCGAGGGCCTTGTCGGTCAGTCCCGTGCGTGAGATCCGAAAGGAGGCCGAAACTGGTCCCGCCTCGCTTCCGTTGGCCGAAACCAACTCCACGGAAACCACCGGCAAAGGCGCCGGGTTGGTTTGGGTGGCCTCCAGCAGGGCCCGGTACTTGGGGGCCGAGGCGGTAGTTTGTGTCATCGATTGCAGTGCGCCAAAGGCGCCGTAAGGCGCGGCGTATAGCCCTCCCGTCAGGTTGAAATGGGGGAACAGTTCCAGCCCGGCGTCACGCGCGCCGCTGAGCAGGCGCTTGTAGGCGTCATACATGCGCGGGCTGTTCCCCGCGTCGAAAAAGGCCTGTTGGTAGGGAGCGTTCCAACTGTCCAAATGGGGCCCACCTTCGTAAGCCACGAAACCGATGGGCCGGCCCAGCTTGGCAGATAGGCTGTTGGCCAGGGTCTTATGGTCCTTCAGCCAGCCAAGCGCTTCGGATTGATTGGCGATAAGCGCGTCGATCACCTGGTCGGTGGTGGTCGAGGCGTTGAAACGAGCCTTGTCCGCGTCGCTCACATACATGTAGGCTGCGCAGGAGATGGCGTCGAAATGCCCGTCCATGGCGCCGGCAATCTGCCCGGCAATCCAGCTATTGGCCTGCTGCCCTGCCACCACGCGGGTGATCCGTCCGGCCTGTCCTACGAATACTTCCGACCAGATGTCGAAATCCCGCTTCGCCTCGCGGCCGACCAGGGCCCATCGGTCACCATTCAGGTAGGCGTTTTCCGGCAGCGCGAGTTGCCGGGTCAGCCAGGCGCTCGATTCGAAACCGTAACCGCCATTCCAGGTCTCGTTCGACCATTCCACATACACCTTGCGCCTGGGTTCCAGCGTGTCGCGCACCAGGGTGGCCAGGTTCCGCACATAGGTGTCATCCGCGCCGTGGGGCATGTTCAGCCATGCGTCCGAGTCCAGCTCGTTGCACAGCTCGATCAGGTATTCAGGGGCCACGCCGTTCTTGAAATCGCCCGACTGCTGGGTGGCATGGTCGTAGGGGCGCCGGTCATTCCAGGTGGTGATGTCGCTCAGGTTGGTTTCCGCCCAGTCCATGAAGCGGACGGTTTTGAAGGGGGCCAGTTTCTCGAGGAATTGCGGATGGAACGGAGAAAAACTTGCGCCAGGCTGCCATACCTGACCCGAGAAACTCTTGCCCCCGGCATCCGGCATCCAAAGATGCACGTTCCGGATCGGGTCGGTGGAGCTCATGCCCGAAATTTCCATGTGGATGCCGTCGTTGTTCGGTTGCACCTTCAAAAGGGCGTAATTTTTGCCGTTGGAGGTTTTTCCCTGCTCGGTAACCGAGGCTGCGAATCCCCAACTCACCGTGCCCGTGCCCTCCCACTCTGCCCGGTAGGTGCCCGCTGGGTAAGCGGTCCCGATGTCGCGGAACATCAGGGTGCCCAACCGCTGCTCCATAGCCTGCCCCTGCGCGTTGGTCCAACGGTTCAGTTGCGTGGGCCATCCCTTCGCATCCACCCGGACCACGCCACCCCCCTCCCAGGTCTCTTGACCAGTCACCGTGTTGTAGGCATGGCTGATCCACGGTCTGGATGTCTTGAAAGCGTCCGTAAAGGTCCAGGCGGCACTCCAGTCGCTGATCCCTTCAAGATTCATGCCCACCGCCATGGCGGCCGGCACCTCCCTCCCCTCCAAAGTTTCAAGCCCCGGCCGGAAGGCAACAGGCCAGCGGGGACCTTTACAGGAGGATTGAAGGTCCCGGCTCCAAGCTAGATGAGAAATGATTGCAAATGGTTTCTTTTATTTAAGAAAAGAAAGCATCTGGA
>DKBS01000044.1 GCA_002451275.1 Planctomycetaceae bacterium UBA6894
GCGGTGACCAATCCCCGCACCGGCCAGCCCGCCGTTCCGCGATTACCCGGTGAGAGGGATCTGGCCCCTTCCGAGGACCCCCGGGTCGATTTCGCGGCCTGGCTCACCCAGGCGGATAATCCGTTTTTCGCCCGGGCGCAGGTCAATCGCATCTGGAAGGCACTGTTCGGCAGGGGGCTGGTCGAGCCGGTGGATGACCTGCGGGAAACCAAGCCGGGCACGCATCCGTCCTTACTAGCCAAGCTGGCCAGCGATTTCCAGCAAAACGGTTACGACACCAAGCGCCTGCTCAGGGTGATCGTTCTCACCCAGGCTTATGGCCGCTCCGCCACTGCGGAGCCGGGGGTGCTTGATGGCGGCCCCTTTTATTCCCACTTCACCCCTTACTCACCAGAGCCCGAGGTGCTGGCGGACGCTTTCAGCCAGGTACTGGGGGTGCCTGGGGTATACCCAGACAAACCCGCGGGCACACGGGCCATCACGCTTTGGGACACGGCCAGCCCGGTTCCGGCCCTGGAGGTGCTGGGGCGGTGCCAACGCACAACGGGATGCGATGAAGCGGTGGTTGCTGGCGGTTTGCCAGCCAGGCTGCACCTGCTCAATGGCCCCCTGCTCAACCAAAGGCTGGGTGCGCCCGACGGGCGGTTGACTAAGCTGTTGGCGGCAGGGAAAACCAACCGGGAGATCGTGATGGAATTTTACCGGGCCGGGCTTGGGAAAGATCCTTCCGCTGGTGAATTGGCGACTTGGCTGGAACGGCTCAATGCCGGATCTCCCGAGGATCGTTTAGCACGGCTAGAAGACTTTGTCTGGGCCTTGCTGAACAGTCGCGCCTTCACCACCAATCATTAGAAAATGTTAGGAGGATTGGATGCCGGCACCCTTCCATCCACCAGCGAACACCCATTGGATTGGCAGGCGTGATTTCCTGCGGGTTGGATCCTTTGGCGCGTTGACCTTGGCTAACAGCCTCATGCTGCGAGCCGCACATCCTACCCTTCCCGCGAAGGCCAAATCCTGCATTCTGGTCTGGCTGGATGGGGGGCCCAGTCACCTGGAAACCTGGGACCTGAAACCCGATGCGCCCGCTGACCTGAGAGGGCCTTTCCGCCCGATAGCTTCCCCGGTGGCGGGTATGGATTTCTGCGAGCATTTCCCGCGTTTGGCCCAACAGGCAAAGCACCTGGCGATTGTGCGGTCGATGACTTCACCGCTGGGGGAGCATGGCATTGCCAACCACTATCTGCTGACCGGCTACAAGCCCACCTCCGCGCTGGAGTACCCCAGTTACGGATCGGTGGTATCCCGCACGCGCCCGGGGGACGGGTTGCTGCCTCCCTATATCGCGGTGCCAGAATACCGGCCCACCGGTGGACCTGGCTACCTTGGACCGGCCCACGCACCCTTCGCCACAGGGGGTGATCCGGGCAAGCCCAGTTTCCAGGTGCGGGATCTCGACCTTTTTCCCCCGGTCACCTCCAGCCGTGTGGAACGCCGGCGGGAATATCTGCATCAATTTGACCAGGCGCAAAAGCGGGTCGAGTCCGACGCGCCCGGAGATGCGGCATTTCAAAAAGCATTCCGGTTGACCGTGTCCCCCGAAGCCAAGCAGGCTTTTGACCTGTCGAAAGAAACTGAAGCAACGCGCGGGCGCTATGGGCCGCGGACGGTCGGGCAATCGTGTCTTTTGGCCCGCCGGCTGGTGGAACGCGGCGTACCCTTTGTGACCGTGCTCAACACCGGGTGGGACACCCACGACTCGCTGGTGCTTCCGTTGCGCGACGGGTACAGCGGCGCCAAGCAGGGTGTCGGGCTGATTCCCTCTTTGGATTTGGCCTTGTCGGGTTTGATTGGCGACCTTGCCGACCGGGGTCTTTTGGACTCCACCCTGGTGCTCGCCATGGGGGAGTTTGGCAGGACCCCCAAACTGAACACCCGCGCCGGACGGGACCACTGGCCTCGCGTGTTCAGCGTCCTTCTTGCCGGCGGCGGTATCCGGGGCGGGCAGGTGATCGGTTCCAGCGACCGGGTGGGGGAAAGCCCCAAGGAGCAACCCGTGACGCCATCCGACCTGGCTGCGTCGCTGTACACCCTTCTGGGTATTCCCCCTGCCACCGAATTGCACACCAGCGACGGCAGACCGGTTCAGGTCAACCAAGGCGGCCAACTGATCCAGGGGCTAGTCTGATGCCGTTTTTGGGCTTTCTTGTTTGCGCCCTGACGCTGGGACAGGCCAAGGCCCCGATCACTGCTCTGGCTATTTGCCCTAACGGCGATGCCGTGCTTGCCGGTTCCCAGTCGGGCCTGCGTGTTTTATCCTGGGCCGACCTGAGGGAAACCAGGCAGGTCGCCACCAGCCTGTCCCATGTGACCGCCATCGCGTTCGCCCCCGATGCCCAAAAGCTCTTGGTGGCGGGGGGAGCCCCTGCCGAACGCGGGGTGGTGGAAGTTTTGTCCTGGCCCGGCCTGGAAAAGATACAGACCCTGCACGGCCATCCGGACCTGGTCCTCGCGGTTGCCTGGTCGCCGGATTCCCGTTTTTTTGCCACCGCCGGTGCGGATGGTACCTGCACCGTTCATGGCTGGCAGGGCGGGAAGGCAGCCAGTCAGTCGCTCCGATACACAGGTCATTCCCGCCCGGTGCAGGCGATCACTTTTCTGCCGGATGGCAAGCTTGTGGTATCGGCTGGTGTGGACCAGTCTTTGCAACTTTGGAATGCGACCACCGGCAAACTGGAGCGGTCGTTGGACAACCACCTGCGCGCGGTCAATGACCTGGCCATTCAACCGACCGCCGTGCAGGGTTCCAACCCGGCCATGGTTGCCTCGGTCAGCGAGGACAGAACCCTGCGGCTGTGGCAGCCCACCATCGGCAGGCTGGTTCGTTTTGCGCGCTTGACAACGGTGCCGCGCACGGTGGTCTGGTCCAAAACGGGTGATCATTTGTTGGCCGGATGCAATGACGGCTCTGTGCTGCAACTTGCCCCGGACAGTCCGGACCTGACCCCCATCCGGACCATCCACACCAAGCTGGGCCGCATCCACGCGCTCGCCATTCATTTACCCGGTGGCCAGCTTCTGGCCGGGGGGGAAAAGGGTGTGGCGAAAGTGCCGTTACCCTGAACGGCTCAGGCCTTCAACATTCCGGACCGGGCTTCCGTCTCAAAACACACGCCCAAAACGACCGCGCGGTCCGCCAGGGGACCGCGCAGCTTGGCCAACCACCCTTGTTTGCACCGGGTCACCTCGGCATCGGAGAGGTTCAGCGCCTCCGCCAGCCGGGTTTGCACCGGCATCTCTCCAGTCTCGCGCAGGCTGGAGAGGATGCTTTGCGCCACCGCCAGTTCCCGGGAATTTCCCAGGTCCTGGGTCAGTCGCTCCACCTGCTCGAGGAAGTCGTCCTGGTCCAGATGCTCTCCGACCGGAGTCTCGGTGCGCCGGCGCAGGAACTCCCCATGGCGGGCCAAGCGATCCTGATGATCCAGACGGGTCTTTTCCCGGGCCAACAGGTCGAGCACATCACACTGGATGGCCCCACAGACCCAGGGGCCCAATTTGCCCTTGGATGCCCGGTAAGCCGTCTCACCTTGCAGCAGCTTGCACACCAGGTCGGTGGCCACCTCACCTGCCATGTAACAATCGGTGCCCCTCTGGAAACGGTTCCAGAAAAAACCCTCCAGAGAGTGGCAGGGCAGGAACAGTCCCTCGAACAGACGGTTTCTCCGGTCAGCCCGTACACGGGCTGATCCCATACCGGCCAGGTGACGGGCCAGCATCGGCTGCAAGCGGTTCAGTCGGGCCCTGGCCTCCGAAGGCCTGAGCAGGTTTTCACACCACTGGTTCATACACACACTCCATTTGTCCATCGGGCCTGGCAGTCACGCGGAACGAAGCCACCGGGAAACCCTGCGTCCCCGGCGGCTTCGGGTCCCGCATCCAACCTGTCAGGCGGAAAGTTCCCCCGCGTGGTTGTCACCCTGCACCAGATTCAGGCGTTCGTCCTGAAGCATGGTCACCTTTTTGCTCACCCAGGAGTCGCTCTTTCCCAGGATTTCAGCCAGTTCCTTTTGGGTCATGTCGCGGCTGGTCAGGTCCACGAACAGGTAGTAGGCCACCATGCGGGTAGGTTCATCCCGAATGCCGGCCACCCAGCGGCGAATCCTTTCCTGCTCGCGCTCCTCGGGGCTTACGGAAACCGGGTTACGGCAACCGATTCCCACCCTGGCCCGATTTTCCCGCAGGAGCCGGGCCCTGCGGGTCGCGCGGCGTTTCACATCGCGGACCCGGTTATCAACCAGCCAACTCAGGAACTGGTCCACGGTCCCCCGCGCCGGATCGTACTGGCAGACACCCCGGCTCAAAGCATCGAGCACGGTCAGGTCAAAATCGCCCTCTTCCGCCGGATTGGGGAAACCCCTCATGTGCCACCGTTTCAGCCAAGCGATTCGTTCGTACAGGGACTCCAGCAAGCGCTGCCAAATTCCCTGGGTTGTTGGGTGCTCCCATCCCAGGCGCCTTCGGCTGGCCTGAAATTCGGCAAGCTTGCGATCCAATCCTTCGTACTCTTGCCCCATAGATTCTCCACACGCGGGCCGCGAAATTACCTGGGGCGCGGCCAACCCCTGCCGTGTACCCGTCCCTCCGGGCCCAACCCACCCGAGGCGACAGACACATGGATCGTGACGCGCCGAGCCGCCAAAGCCCGGGCGTTGATTTGCGGCGCTTCAGTTTTTGGGAAGCGCATACGACTCCGCCCCGGTCCAATGGGACAGGGGCAGGAGAAGGCGGGTTTTACTCATTCACGGGGAACTTTGCCCCGGAATGATCAGATTGGGCTTAGCACAAGCCGTCCGGCTCGCCGGTGGCGCCGCCGGGGGAAAGGTTTTCACCCGGACTGGCCGGGTCGGAATCAAGAAAACGGGTATGGGAACACGGGACAGCATTGAGATGCGCCGGCGATTTGAAAAGGACGCCGTCGGGCTCCACCACGAAATCCTGCAACTCCACCCGGTCCTTCACATAAGTGCGGACGCGGGCGGTGAACACCATGCCTTTTTTCAGCGCCACCTCATGGGCATTGTCGCCGCCCTGGTTCACCACGGTGAAGGCCTTGCGGACTTCGAACTTGTGGGTGTGGGTTTTGGGTGTCGCCATGTTGCAATCCTCCCTGGTGTTGGGGAGAGGTTTTTCCCCGTCCACACAGTATTCGCGCAATGCCATCAAAATTTCCAAAAAATTTTGAACCGGCTTTTTTTGCGTGAAAACCGCATCGGATTGCCATGCTATTCTCCGGTTCAGCCGCTTCCAAGGGACAAACCATCCAACCGGCGTCCAAACCATGCGTCTATCAGCACAAATCATTTTCCTGGCAGCACTTACGATATTTCTGCCATTTGGAAAGGGGCTGGCAAAACCTTGGCAGCAGGGATTTCCCGAGCCCAAGAACAGTGAAAAGAGCCCCGGCAGCCCCCTTCCCGCTGCTGTGGCGGCACAAGGATTTCAACAGGTTCCCCAGGGACTGGCCGTTCAGGTCTTCGCCAGTGAGCCCCTGGTCCGCAACCCGATTGCCGCCGCATTCGATGCCAGGGGACGGTTGTGGGTGGCGGAAAACTACACCTATGCGGAACGGGAGCTGCGCTTTGACCCGGCCCAGCGGGACAGGGTTCTCGTTTTGACCGATGCCAACGGCGATGGCACCGCTGAAAGCTCGGAAGTTTTTCTGGACAACCTGCAGCGACTCACCAGCGTGGCGGTGAGCAAGGAGGGGGTCTGGATCCTTTGCCCGTCCACCCTGGTCTTTGTCCCCAACGCCGATGGTGATGCCAAACCGGACGGTCCTGCCCAGGTGGTGCTGCAAGGTTTTGAAGTTCCCCTGGAAAGCCATCACAATTTTGCCAACGGTTTGAAATGGGGGCCGGATGGATGGCTTTACGGGCGTTGCGGAGCTTCAGCCTTCACCCGTGTGCGCCTACCCGGCCAGGCCCTGGAAGATTCCATCCCCCTGGCAGGAGGCATCTGGCGTTACCACCCAACCCGCAAAATTTTTGAGCCCGTGTGCCATGGCACCACCAATCCCTGGGGCCACGATTGGGACACCCTTGGCGAATGTTTCTTTGTCAACACGGTCAATGGCCACCTGTGGCAGATGATTCCGGGTGGCCACTGCCGCAGGCCCCACACGGTCAGCCCCAATCCGCTCGTTTACGAACCACTGGAGATGATTGCCGACCACTGGCATTTCGACACCGGGAAAGGCTGGACATCTTCCCGGGATGGGGGTGGAGGCAGTGATTCCATGGGCGGCGGCCATGCCCACAGCGGCACGGTCATCTACAAAGGAAACCAATGGCCCAAAGTCTTCCAGGGGCAACTGCTTACCCTCAATTTCCATGGTCGCCGGGTGAATGTGGAAAAGCTTGAGCGCAAGGGGTCCGGCTTTGTGGGCAGGCACCAGCCTGACATTCTCAAGTCTGCAGACCCTTTTTTCCGGGGCATCGACCTGGTGGAAGCGCCGGACGGAGCGGTCCTGGTTCTGGACTGGAGCGATACCGGGGAGTGCCACGATGCGACAGGCGTGCACCGCACCAGCGGACGCATTTTCAGGATAGGAACCTCCACCCCGGCACCAACGAGCGAATCCCCTGCTGCATCCGGTGACACCGCTGCCCGCTTGCGCGCCCTGTGGCGGCAGCACCAGAGTGGACAAAGATCTGATGCCACTTTGATTCCCCTGCTTTCGGACCCTGACGAATCGCTCCGGGTGTGGGCCATCCGGTTGCTGTTCGATGCCTATCCCCTGGACACGGTGGAGGGAAAATCCCGGGTGGAAAACCGGTCCGTCCCAACCAGCGTGTTGGACGAACTCCACCTGCTGGCCCAGCGTGACCCCTCCCCCAAGGTGCGGCTGGCCCTGGCCTGCACGCTGGGGCGGTTGCCAGTCAAGGACCGTCCAGCCTTGGCAAAGCACCTGTTGAACCACGGCGAGGACGCCGGTGACCAGAACATACCCAAGCTGGTTTGGTATGGATTGATTCCGGTCGCCTTGCGCCAGCCGGATGCCCTGGTGGATCTGGCTTGCTCCAGTCGGATTCCGCAGGTTCGGGTCTGGATCAGCCGCTGCCTGGCGGAACAGATCCAAAAGCAACCCGGGGTAGTGCAACGACTGCTTCAGCAGACTTCCGGCCTACCGGAATCTCTGCGTCGCGATGTGGTCATCGGCATGGCGGCGGGGTTGGCCGGTATTCGCCAAGCTTCCAAGCCGGAAGCCTGGGACACCTTCAAAACCGGGCTGCCGCGGGAAACCCTGGAAAAAGAGGCGCGCTCGCTGGAGTTGGTTTTTGGAAGCGGGCGGGCGCTGGATGCCTTGCGAGCCACCGCCAACGACGGCCAGGCGGATATGGCCAGCCGGCGTCAAGCTTTGGCCACCTTGATCGAGGCCAACCCGGCAGACCTGCGACAGGCCTGTGAAAAGCTGCTGTCGGTGCGGTCTCTCAATGCCGTCGCGCTGGAGGGACTTGTCCGATTCGATGACCCATCCTTGGGCAGGCGGATCACCTCGCAATTCACGGCCTTTTATCCCATCGACAGGCCCGCCGTGGTCAGCGCCATGGCCACCCGGCCCCGGCTGGCCCTGGCCCTGCTGGAGGCGGTGGAATCTGGCAAGATTGCCAAGGATTTGATCAGCCCCGCTGTGGCCAGGCAACTGGCCACCCTAGCGACTACTACCAAGGACACCGCACTGCAGGCAAAACTGGGTGCGGTTTGGGGCACCTTGCGCGCATCCCCTGCTGACAAGCAGGCCAAGATCGAGCGTCTCAGGCAACTGGCAACGCCTGAGGCCCTAGCCAAGGCAGACCCGAAGGAAGGCCGCAAAATCTTTGCGAAAACCTGTGGCACCTGCCACCGTTTGTTCGGGGAAGGAGCCGATATCGGCCCCGACCTTACGGGGTCAGGGAGAAAGGATCTGGATTACCTGCTCACCAACCTGATCGACCCCGGTGCGGTTTTGGCGGCTGAGTACCGGATCAGTGTGGTTGAATTGAAAGATGGCCGGATCCTCTCCGGGATGATCCGAGGCAAAACCGGGAAAACCGTGCTCCTTCAGACGGACAAGGAACAGTTGGTATTGGCCGAATCGGACATTGAATCCACCCGGATCACCAACCAGTCCCTGATGCCAGATGGGCTGGTGGAGTCTCTGCAAGACAGGCAAATTCTTGACCTGATCGGTTATCTGAAGAGCGACCACGCCCCATAAAATAGGGAAATATACAGATATCTCTCATGATGCAACGATTAGAAGAAGTGGATTTCCGAAAAAAAGCTGTATTTCTAAATCTTTTGCCCATAGATTATCGAGGTCGTCTTATGGCGGCCTGTCTACATGTCGCCTGTCCTTTTTATTCATCTCTCCGGGGTCTTTAGGCATGAAACGACAAAGAAGGGGTGCGTTCACCCTAATTGAGCTTTTGGTGGTTATCGCCATCATCGCAGTTCTGGTTGGTTTGCTGGTACCCGCCGTACAGAAAGTACGCGAGGCCGCCAACCGCATGAGCTGCTCCAACAACCTGAAACAGATTGGCTTGGCAGCCCACAACCACATCAGTTCGCTGGGATTCATGCCCTCGTGGGCTTATGACTTCGCGGTAGCCCCCGCTGGCAACCCTCTGGGAGCCCAAAGGCAAGGACATGCGCCCCTAATGTCCCTGCTTCCCTACCTGGAACAGGAAAACATTCTCAAGGCGATGGACCTGAAACTGTCTGTGATTGACCCCCGAAACTGGCCAGCGCCTTGGGGTACCTCGATCTCGGCGGGCGCCAAGGTGAAATCCTTTGAATGCCCTTCGTCCCCCAGCCGGGTAATTGACTACGGGCCTTACTTCGTTGGGCTGGGCCTCCCCAACAGAGGCGCGTTCGCTCTGGGGGCCACCGACTACTTCGCCAGCCGGGGTATTCACGGCAACTTCCGGACCGCCTGCGCCCCGGCTACCCCGGCAGCTCCGGATGATTGCGGCGCCTTGGGTGGCAAGGGCGTTGTCGACGCTAGCGGTGTGCTTAACATCAAGCCAAACATTTCCGACATCGCCGACGGCACCTCGAATACCCTCCTTTACATCGAGAGCGCCGGTCGTCATCAGGTCTATGCGGGTAGGACTCCGATCCAGCCGAACACAGCCGGAACCCCAGGATGGTCTCTCAACGCGGCCTTTTTCGATTACAACGGCGCCATTCGCATTCGTGCCTTCAACAATGTGCTGCCCCAGGTTGCCGATTCCGGTTGCAAGGTGATCAACCAAACCAACGGTGGCGGCGCCGGTGGTTATCAGCCCTATTCGTTCCACAGCGGCGGTATCAACGTCGTTCGCTGCGACGGATCAGTCGCCTTTCTGAACGAAAACGTATCAGGCCCAACGCTGGGCGGAATGGTCAGCAAGGCGGGCGGCGAAGTGTTCAGCGAAAACTAATCGCCCCTTTGGTCCTGAATCATTTGAAAATCCCCCGCATCCCCGATGCGGGGGATTTTTTGTATGGAGGCCGAGATGTTATCCATTGTTCTGGCTTGCCTGGTAGGAACCCTGGCGTCGCAGCCAAAGGCCCAACCCAATCCCAATATCGTTTTCATCCTGGCGGACGATCTGGGCTGGGCGGAGGTCGGCTGTTTCGGCCAGAAAAAAATCCCCACGCCGAACATTGACCAGCTTGCCAGCCAGGGTATGCGACTGACACGGCATTATTCCGGAGCACCGGTTTGCGCCCCTTCCCGTTGCGTGCTGATGACTGGCAAGCACCTGGGACACGCTGAAATCCGTGGCAACCAGCAAGCCAAAATCAGCTTCCCCGAATTCACGGAGGGGCAGCATCCCCTTTCTGCCAAGGCCACAACCCTTGCCATGGTCCTGCGGCAAAACGGATACGCAACCGGCGCGTTCGGCAAGTGGGGTCTTGGACCGACAGGAAGCACGGGGGACCCGAACCAAAAAGGCTTCGACACCTTTTTTGGCTACAACTGCCAGGCTGTTGCGCACAGCTATTTTCCCAAAAACCTCTGGCACAACGACCGGCGGATTGTCATCAACCCCAAGCCTGTTCCGGGTCACCAGAAGCAGCCCCAAGGCGAGGTGAAGCTGGAGGATTATCAGGGCGAAGTGTACGCGCCCGACCGGATTCTGCCTGAAGCCCTGGCTTTCCTCGACGCACACCAAGGAAAACCATTTTTCCTGTACCTGCCCTTCATCGAGCCCCATGTGGCCATGCATCCACCCAAGGAATGGGTGGACCGATTCCCGCGGGAGTGGGATGAGGTCCCTTACCGGGGTGAGCGATCGTATCTTCCCCACCCCAGGCCCCGCGCCGCTTACGCGGCAATGATCGCCCATCTGGATGACCAGGTGGGGCAAGTCCTGAGGAAGCTCGACCACTTGGGACTAACCAACAATACCCTGGTGGTTTTCTCCAGCGACAACGGGGCAACCCACCCCACCGGCAACGGATTTGTAGGCGGTGCCGACCCGGCTTTTTTCAACAGCACCGCTAACCTGCGAGGGCACAAGGGCAGCGTGCACGAGGGGGGCATTCGCGTTCCCACGGTGGTCCGCATGCCAGGCAAGATCAAGGCGGGATCCAGCAGCGACAGCCCCGGCTATTTCCCCGACTGGTTCCCCACCGTGTGCGAGGCGGCAGGCATCGCAACCCCTGTGGGCCTGGACGGCCAAAGCCTTTGGCCGGAACTCACCGGGGTACCCAAGGGCAAATCCCGCAAGCCGATGGTCTATGTGTTCCCGGAATATGGCGGGCAGGTGGCGGTGTGCCTGGGACGCCACAAGTTGGTGAGAACGGGGCTGAAAACCAAAAAACCCGGGGTGTGGGAACTCTATGACATCGAACACGATCCGGGGGAGAAAGAAAACCTGGCCGAGCGGGAGCCCAAGATCCTGGCGGCGGCCAAGGCGATCCTGGAACGGGAAATCTCGGAAAACAAAGTTTTCCCACTCGCCCTGCCCAAGGATTGAAGCAATCCCGGCCAAAAAACAACCCGATCCCTGGAGTTCCCACCCCAAGGATCGGGTTGGCACATTAAAAATCAGCGAATCAACCGCCGGTGGAGAAGTTCTTCAGCTTGGCACCCTTGTAGGCATCCTTGAGTTCCTCGGGCTTCATGGTTGGCTTCGCCTCTTCCTTTTTGGTCTCACCACAACCTGTCGCCAGGCACAGACCATAGACAGCTACCATTGCACCCAAAACCGCCTTCCGCATCGGTCACCACCTTTGTCCTGAATTCCAAAGAGCCGGTCCGGGCAGCACAGCACCCGGCTATCATTTACCGGCATCTTGGAAACTGTCACCTATTAGATTACATTCGATCCCAATCCGCAAACCGGGCAGGCCCAACCTGAGGCTGGGGCCGCAAGGTCTTCCCTTTCCCGTATCCGCTGGTTTTCCCGCGTCCAAGAACCTGGAGAAGGAACCCGTCCAGATGGTCATTGCCCTGCTGTCGGCCTGCCTTTTCCTGGTTTCCCCCTGCCAGACGGGTGGAGCCAAACCGAGGGCCATCATTCTCATTTACGCCGACGACCTGGGCTATGGCGACCTGGGTTGCTACGGTGCCACCCGGGTGAAAACCCCCAACATGGACCGGTTGGCGCAGGAGGGATTGCGCCATACCTCGGCCTACTGCACCAGCGCAACCTGCACCCCGTCCCGCTATGCGCTGCTGACGGGTGAATATCCCTGGCGGCGAAAGGGGACCACCGTCCTGCCAGGCGATGCCAACCTGGTGATTGAACCTGGCCGGGCCACCCTGGCCAGCCGCCTCAGGCAAGCCGGTTACCGCACCGGCGTGGTGGGCAAATGGCACCTGGGTCTGGGCAAGGGGAAGGTGGACTGGAACCAGCCCATCACACCCGGACCGCTCGACATCGGTTTCGACTCGTGCTTTTTGCTGCCTGCCACCGGTGATCGTGTGCCGTGCGTGTATGTCCGTGACCGCACCGTGGAAAACCTGGACCAAGGCGATCCCATCCGGGTGTCTTATGGCAAACCTCTCGACGACAGCCCCACCGGAAAATCCAGACCGGATTTGTTGAAAATGAAGCCCAGCCACGGCCATGACATGACCATTGTCAATGGCGTCAGCCGCATCGGGTCGATGACAGGCGGCCGGAAAGCGCGCTGGGTGGACGAGGAGATGGCGGACACCCTGACCCGCGAGGCGGTGCGTTTCATCAACCAGTCCGGCGACCAGCCCTTTTTCCTGTATTTCGCGTTGCATGACATCCACGTGCCACGCGTGCCCCACCCGCGCTTTGCCGGGAAAAGCGGCATGGGCCCGCGGGGCGACGCCATTGTGCAAGCCGACTGGTGCGTGGGTGAGATTATGAAAGCTCTCGAAAGCAGGGGGCTCGCAATGGATTCCCTGGTGATTCTGTCCAGCGACAATGGTCCGGTGGTGGATGACGGTTACCAGGATGAGGCGGTCGCCAAGCTGGGCGACCACAAACCCGCCGGACCATGGCGCGGCGGGAAGTACAGCCGGTTTGAGGGGGGAACCCGCATCCCATTGGTGGTGCGGTGGCCCACCCGTGTGAAGCCAGGCAACCAATCAGCAGCCCTGATCAGCCAGGTCGATTTTTTGGCCAGCCTGTCCGCCCTGGCAGGGCTGGCCGATCCGGTATCAAGCGCTTCGGACAGCCAGGACCAACACGCCGCACTGCTGGGTAATGCCCCCTCGGGAAGAAGCAGTTTGGTGATTCAGGGCTTGGGTGACGGCCCGGCCTCCAAGCTGGCCGTGCGCAAGGGGGACTGGAAATACATCGAGCCGGGCAACGGTCCGAAAAAGAACCAGGCCACCAACACGGAACTGGGCAATGACCGGGCCCCCCAGCTCTTCAACCTGGTGCAGGACCCGGGTGAGACCACCAACCTGGCCCACCAGGAAACCATCCGTGTTCGGGAAATGGCAGACCTGCTGGAAAAGATCCGGATGGGGGCCCCATAAAAAAGCCCCGCCCTGGTGGGCGGGGCTTTTGGGAGCGTGGAACAAACCGTGTCATTCGTCCCGACCACCCAGCAGACCTGATTCATACAGGTAATAAAGCAGGGTCAAAATACCCGTCAGCGTGCCGGCAAGATAGGTGAGCGCGGCGGCATCCAGCACCTTTTTCACCTCTTGGTCCTCGGCGGGCGAGACGATTCCCTGCTCGACCAAGGCGACGCGCGCCCTGCGGCTGGCATCAAACTCCACCGGCAGATTGACGAGCTGGAAAAGGACCGTCACCGAGAAAAGGCCCACTCCCGCCAGAAGGACCGCCTTCCCCAAGATGGCACCGGCGGCCAGCAGGACCATGCCGGCGAGGATGATAAACCAACTGAGATTGCCTGCGATATTGGCCACTGGCACCAAGGCGCCACGGGTGACCAGGAGCGGATAGCGCTGGGCATCCTGCAGGGCGTGGCCGGCCTCGTGGGCGGCAATGCCAACCGCTGCCAGCGAATTGGAACCATATACACCCTCGCTGAGGCGCAGGGTTTTGGACTGGGGGTCATAATGGTCCGTCATTTCCCCGGCGATAGGCTCAATCCCCAAGCCGGGGACCCCGTAAGCGTTCAGCATATGGTTAGCCGCCTCCGCCCCGGTGAAACCCTGTTGGCAGGGGATCTGCGAGGCGCGGCGATAGGCACTGGTCACCTTGTACTGTGCCCATGCAGCGAGCAACATGCCCGGCAAGGCGAACAACAGGTATGTGAAATTAAAAAACATTTTCGAAATGCACCTCCGCTGGATGTTCTAACTCTTATCCTGTTCTGCGCCCCATACCCGTCTGCGGTTCGGACAATCCATTGCCATTTTAGGAGCTGGGCCTTCATTTCGCCATAATCCTTTCACTAACATAGACTTGCAGCATGGCGACAACACCCGCCCAAATCCTGTTAATCTGTCGGGCAAGGATAATCGGACCCTGAGGAATTCTCTCCCCATGATGAGCACAGTGGTTTTTCGGTGGCTGGTTTCGGCGGGCCTGGCATGGGGGCAAACTCCGCCAGAGAAGGCCATTGGCACCTTGCAGGTAGCGGGCGGGCTGGAGGCGACCCTTTTCGCTGCCGAACCCGAATGCGTGAATCCCACCACCATCGATATTGATCATCTGGGCCGGGTGTGGAGTTGCGAGGCGATCAATTACCGGCAGAAACTCCGCAACCAGCCTCCCCTCCGCAAGGAAGGCGACCGGGTGGTCATTCTTCAGGACAGGGATGGCGATGGCCGGGTGGAAACGGCCAGCACTTTCTACCAGGGCGCGGAATTGATGAGCCCCCTGGGCATCGCAGTGGCCAAGGCCGCCAAAGGACCGGGCTGGACCGTGTACCTGTGCCAATCGCCCGACTTGCTGGTGCTGAAGGACGCTGATGGGGATGGCAAGGCGGATGGCCCTCCCCAAAAACTGCTCACCGGATTCCAGGGCATCGACCACGACCACGGAATCCATGGCATCTTCATCGGCCCCGACGGCCGGCTGTACTTCAGCGTGGGTGACGCCGGCGTGCGCGGCTTGAAAGCCAGCGACGGCAAGGGCCCGTCCTTCACCAGCAACAGCACCGATTGCCGGGCCGGTACCATCTGGCGATGCGACATGGACGGCAGGAATCTGGAACTGTTGGCCCACAATTTCCGCAACAATTACATGCCTGCGATGGACAGTTTCGGCGAGCTGTTCATCTCGGACAACGATGATGACGGCAACATGCAGACACGCATCTGCCTGGTGCTGCGCGGCGGCAACTACGGCTACCACCCGCGCGGGCCGGGGCAATCCCACTGGCATGAGGAACTTCCCGGGATCGTGCCCAAAATCTTGCGGACGGGATTTGGCAGCCCGACCGGCCTTACGGTGTACGAGGGAAACCTGCTTCCGGAACAATTCCGCGGCCAGTTGCTGCATGCCGACGCCGGCCCACGGCATATCCGGCGCTACGGCCTGAAGCCGAACGGCGCGGGCTATGAGGTGGATCGCGAGGACATTGTGCAATCAGCCGACACCTGGTTCCGGCCCAGCGATGTGCAGGTCGCCCCGGACGGGTCGGTGCTGGTGGCCGACTGGTGCGATCCGGGTGTGGGTGGCCATGGCATGGGCGACACCAAACGGGGCAGGATTTTCCGACTGGCGCCCCGGGGAAGCACCTACTCTGTGCCGAAGGTGGAAGTCTCCACCCCGGAGGGGATCCAGGCGGCTTTGCAGTCGCCTGCCAAGTCGGTGCGCTGGATGGCGATAGACGCTTTGCGCCAGATGCCGCCGGAAAACGCGGCGACCATCCTTCGACCGTTGGCGACTGGGAAGGACAAACCGAGCTGGGTGAAGGCCCGCGCGCGTTGGCTGTTGGCTGACTGCCAGGCGAGAGCTCCCCAGACTGATTTGAAGCTGGCAGACAGTTTTGACAGCCTGGATGACACGCGTCTTGCCACCCAGGTTGAGCGCATCCGCCACTGGCTACACTCCAACACGCCAAGCCCGGTTGCCGCAAACATTGGCAAGGGGCCGATGGTGCTACGGGAAGAGATTTTGAACCTGACCGACAAGCCGGCCTCGGAATTCCCCGGTGCATTTTTTCAGGCAGCCCAAGCAGCCCAGGCGGGGGACCTGTTCCTGATCAAGGCCTTGGCGATCGCCGCGAACCAGGCCCCCATGGGCAAGGACCAGTTGCTGGAATCTTTTTTCCAGGTATTTCCGACCTGGGACTCGAAGACCGAGGCGCTGGCGCTGGAATTGCGGCCACCGGGATTGGGTGAACGGCTTGCCAAGGCTCTGGCCAACCCGCAGTTGAACGACGAACAGCGCAGTCGTTTGGCCAACGTGCTGGCATCGGACCCCAGCCTGGAAGCTGGCAAGGCCACGCTGGACCTGCTGGCATCCAACGCGCCGGAAGCCCTGCGCAGGCTGGCCCTGGAAAAGGTTTCGGCCCGGTTGCAAAAGGCAGAGGACCCCCTCCGGAAGGACCCCGCCTTGCTGGCGACCGTAGATGGCTTGGCCCAATCGGGGCGGCAGGCGGAGGCGCTGGGGCTAATCGCCGCCGCGCGTTTGCAAAACCGCCTGAGCTTGGCCAGTGAACTGGCGGCCTCCACCAGCCAGCCCATGACGGCGCGTGCAACTGCCGTCGGCGCGCTGGGGCGGATTGGTTCGCCCGAGGCGTTGGACACCCTGCTGAAACTGGCCGAAACGGACGGGGTAGATGTGTTGGCCATCCGCAGCCTGGGGGAATACCTGCCTGGCAACACCCTGACACCCTTGGCCAAACGAGCCCTGGATGGCTTGAAAGTTCTGCTTGAAAGCACCAAGGCCGACAGGCAATCAGCAGCCGCAGAAACCCTGGCCGGAACGCTCCCGGGTGGTCGTTACCTGATCAGCCAGCACAAGGCCGGGAAACTCCCCATGGCGGTGGTACCGCAGGTGGGGCGTATCCTCCGCAACAGTTCCGTAGCCGACTTGCGTCGGGAAGGTACGGCTGCCTTCCCGGCCCCGGGAAAACTGGACCCCAAGAAGCTGCCCAGCTCGGCGGAACTGGCCAAACGCAAAGGCTCGGTGGCCAACGGCCAAAAACTGTGGGATGCCAGCGTGAAAAGCGACCTGCAGTGCGCGCGCTGCCACATGGTTTCAGGTCAGGGGGGCCGCATCGGCCCGGATCTATCCCTGATCGGAGTGAAAGCCAGCAGGGAAAACCTGTACGACTCCATCCTGCAGCCGGGCAAGGCGATCGCGGACCAATACATCACCCAGGTCATTTCCACCACCAAGGGCCAAACCCTGTCCGGCCTGCTGGTGGAGGAAACGAATGAAGCGGTGACCCTGCGAGACGCCAACGGCAAAGATTTCCGGATTGCCAAGGGGGAGATTGAAGAGCGCGGCAAGTCGCAGGAGTCGATCATGCCCGCCAATCTGGTGGCACATCTCTCCGAGGAAGAACTGGTGGACCTGGTCGAGTTCCTGACCACCCTGCGAACGGTTTCATTCACGCCGGCCCGGCTGAAAATAATCGGGCCGTTTGACAACGGGATGTCGGATGCCGGATTCGACAAGGAATTCCCGCCCGAAAAAGTCCGTGATTTCTCCGCCACCTACCCGGGCAAGCACGGACCGGTCACCTGGAGAAATATCACACCCGGAGGGAACGGGTATATCGACCTGCAAGCCTGGTACCACGAACATGGGTTGGAGGCGGTGTCTTACCTGGTGGCCCGGGTGGTGAGCACCGAGGACCAGACGGGCAACCTGGTGCTGGGTGCGGATGATTGCAGCAGGGTGTGGGTGAACGGGAAAATGGTCCATGAGGACCGTGGCCACAATGCCGCCAGCCCGGCGATGTTCCGGCCGACCATCCACCTCAAGAAGGGTGTGAACGAAATCCTGGTGAAGATCAACAATGGCGGTCACCCCCATGGTCTGTTCCTGACTGTTCAGGCAGAAAAAGAATTGAAGGAAGAATCCGCCAGCCCATGACTTTTCCCACTCCACGCCCGCCAGCCACCCAGGTGCGGATTTCTCCTGCCTTGTGGCGTTCGTTTGTCGCGGGCTGGTTGAGGCTCCACCAGCGGCGTTTGCCTTTGCTGACCGGGACCCACCCGCGGTCGGTGCCGGGTGATTGGGAAGGACTGGACCTGGCCGGCATCCGCCCTCAACAACCGGGTGATTCGCACCGGCGTCTGGTCGCCCGGGCAAGCGCCCGGATGAACCGCCCGATGGTGCGGGTGGACCTGCCCGCTTGGCGGCTACCCGCGGTGGTGGTGCTGGACCGATCCCCGGGCATGCTGCTGGCCTGTCCGCTGGGATCCCCGGCACGGGTAGGAGCCGAAATCGCCAAGGCCCTGATCGGAGTCTGTTCCAGGCTGGGCGATCCGGTGGGAGTCGCCTTGGCTGGAAGCGGGAAGATGGAGTTCCAACCGCCCCGATTGGGTACCACTTCGGCCAGCCGCCGCCTGGCGGACCGCCCACTACCGCTAACGAGTGGCCTTCCCACATTCGCCCAATCTCTGGGTTCCCTTCCCGCCAAATTACGCCAAGCCGCAAGCCTGGTCGTGCTCACCGACGGTCTTGACCCTCATCTGCCCAGGGAACTTGGCAAACTGGCGGCACGGCACCCGGTATGGCTGATCCTACTGGAAAGCCCATTACCCAATCCGGAATGGCGTAATTTACCATGGACTGATTCGACATCCAGCCGAATGGGGTACCCGCTTCACCCGGACGGATGGCGAGAGTTGGCTGAGCAGCAGAAAGCCTTGCGCATGGAATGCGCCCAGGCGTTAACAAGCCGGCAACAGCCCCTGACCTGGCTGCGCCTGGAAAACGGCATGGAGCAGAAGCTGGCCACGGGAGGTTGGATTTTCTGCAGCTCTACGGGGTCCAAGGGCTGATGCTGGTAGCCCTGCTATTGCTGTTGGGACAAAAACCGCTGGTGCTGGAGTCTCCCCAGCAATCGGTTGACGGTGAAAGGCCTGGCATTCGCCTTGTGGTACCCGGCCAGCAATCTCCCCCCACACTGGAATTCGAAGGCTGGGTGGAAAGTCCCGAGCCGCCTCACGCCCTTGAATTTTCCCTTGAAGGAGCGGGCTTTGAATGGACTAGCCTGCCGAGCGGCAAAAACCTGGCGCGGATTCTGGCAATCCAGACTCAGCCTGGCAATCTGCCCCCACCCACACCCTCCTTGCTCTGGAAAAAAAAGGGGGAAACCGTTTGGCGGAAATTCACCT